>JBOGKI010000111.1:0-10793 GCA_050745605.1 Terriglobia bacterium
TTTGGTGAGCACCAAATGATCGCCGCAACGCGCCCCGGAATTGGCAAGCACGCGGCTCGGATCAATCAATCCCGTGACGGCGTAGCCGAATTTGATTTCCTCGTCGCCGATGCTGTGCCCGCCAATTACCGTGCAGCCGGCTTCCTGCATCTTAGCGAGACCGCCTTGCAGGATGCGCTCCAGAATGTCCAGGTCCTTGCCGGTATTCGGAAAGCCGACGATGGATAGAGCCGAGATGGGCCGGCCGCCCATGGCATAAACGTCACTCAGGGAGTTGGCTGCCGCCACTTGGCCGAAGATGTAAGGATCGTCCACGATGGGCGTGAAGAAATCGATGGTTTGCACCAGGGCAAGGTTCGGCGCCAGACCGGCGGGCAATCGATAGACGCCAGCATCGTCGGACGTGTCGAATCCGATCAGCACGTTCGGGTCGAATTGTTTGGGAAGGCTGGCGAGCACGGAATCCAAAATACTTGGACTCAACTTGGCCGCTCAACCCGCCGCCTTCACCATCGCCGTCAAGCGTTTGGGGTTCATAGAAGCCTTCAACGGTCAGCAATCAGGGGACGCATTTCAGAGAAAGGACCGGAGCCGCCGGGGCTTTTGCTGACGGCTGACCGCTGTTTCTGCTTGTCGCTTGCCACGGGTCGCCATTTCTAAGCAATCCTCACTGCCTGTTAATGACGCTGGCCAGGTATCCTGCGCCAAATCCGTTATCGATATTCACTACGGCCACGTTCGAAGCACAACTATTGAGCATGCCGAGCAGCGCGGCAAGGCCGTGAAAACTTGCGCCATAACCAACGCTGGTGGGGACCGCGATCACCGGGACGCCCACCAATCCTGCCACCACGCTGGGCAATGCGCCCTCCATGCCCGCCACGCAGATGATCACCCGCGCGTCGCGCAGGCTCTTGCGTTCACCGATGAGGCGGTGAATGCCGGCCACTCCCACGTCGAAGAGTCCCTGCGCGCGGTTGCCCATGGTCTCCGCCGTCACCAACGCCTCTTCAGCCACGGGGATATCCGAGGTGCCGGCCGAAACTACCAGAATCTTGCCCTCGCCCCGGATCTTCTTGTCGCGCCGGATGGAGATGGCGCCGGACAGGGCGTGGAATGCGGCGCACGGCTCGAGCTGCTGAATTCTCGCGAAAAGCTCGCGGCTGCCGCGCGTGATCAGGATGTTCTGCGGACGTTTCAACATGCGCTCGACCACGCCTTCCACCTGCTCGATGGTCTTGCCCCGCGCCAAAATGACTTCCGGAAAACCTTGACGCAGGGCGCGATGGTGGTCAATCTTGGCATAGCCGAGGTCTTCGTAGGGCAGGTCACGAAGCTGGGCGAGGGCCTCATCCACTTTGACCGTACCCCGATGCACGCCCAGGAGCAATTTCCTGATCTGTTCCCGATGCAATTCGAAAACCTCCTTCCTCGTGGGGCCCTGCGATCGAGGCGACTGCCAGCGTTCTTTGGTGCCGGTGATCTGCCAAGACAGTCAGTATAACATCATGGGTTGCCGCGTACCCGCTCCACGTTGACAGGTCGTAAGTGCCGGTTTTTCCGGCGAAATTTCACTCGCAGGTCATCTTGAGCGAAGACCTTATGGGCCTTCGGCCCACCACCGTGCATGAAAATGGCGTAGGGGCACCGCTTGCGGCGCCCTGGGGCAGGGCAAGCCCTACCCCAACGGTGGGACGCCGAGTAACTGGCGTATTTTCAACGCCCCATCCGGCTATTTTCACAGCAGCGAAGTATCTGCTTTTCTCAAAGGCTGCCATAGGCGGATGCTTTGCTTCGCTCAGTATCACAGCGGCTTCGGTTGCGGCCGAGGGCCGCATTGCGCAGTTTTCTTGACTTCACTTGAGGCCTGCGACTAACATCGCCCTCGATGCCAAAGGAATCCACGGCCGGAAAGAATCTGGTGCTTGCAGTCACGGGAGCGAGCGGCGCCCTCTTCGCCCGCCACATGATGAACTTGCTGGAAGGCGATTCCCGCGTTGGGAAAATCCACCTGGTGGTTTCTGGCAGCGGCTTGAAAGTGCTGCGCGAGGAACTCAATCTCGACGTTTCGAAGAGCACTGAGATTGCAGCGGCTCTGCGAGGCAGGCCGGTGAAGAAGACGGCTTCTCTGCTCGACTCGGACGTGGGCGCCTGCATCGCCAGCGGATCTTATCCCGTCGACGGCATGGTGGTGATCCCGTGCACCACGGGATGCCTCGCCCAGATCGCGCATGGCATTTCCAACACGCTGATTGAACGCGCGGCAGACGTGTGCCTCAAGGAGCGCCGGAAGCTGATTCTGGCGGTGCGCGATAGCCCCTTGAGCCGGATCCACATTGAAAATATGCTTCACGCCCATGACGCTGGCGCCGAGATTTTTCCGATCGCGCCGTCCTACTATCACAATCCTCGCACTATTGAAGACCTGGTGAATCAGTTCTGCTACCGCGTCCTGGCTCATCTCGATTTGCCGCAGGACGCCCAATTTCATTGGACCGGGGAAACGAGGACGTAGAGGATGGCGGAGCTCAAGGACGTTCTCGCCGCTGAAGGCCTGGGCCCGCCGGCCCGCTCTGAACGATCCTGAAAGTGACTGGATCCCACCCACCACCAACGAGCGCGGACGTCGCGAAACTTCTCAGGCACGCAGGGAGACAGTGGCTGGACGGCGGAGGCGTTACGGCGTCAAAAACCCACGGCACGCCCTCTGTTTAAGATGAAGAGGGCGTGCCGTGGTTACGATACACCAGCTTACTTCTTCCCATACCCTTCGTTTTTGACTATTCCCGCGCCTTCTTTGATCCAAATCACCTGATCGGCTTCGATGTTCTTCACCAGGTCCACCGCGCCGCTCGGCCATTTCACTTCCACGAGGTCCGCTTTTTCCATCGGTCCCAAGCCGAAATGCAGCCGCAGCTCGTTCTGGGAAATGTAGCTGCCGCCACTGCGGACTTCATCAGTCTGGGAGTGCGATCCCGCCACCACGCGCACCCGGGCGCCGATCCCGGAGCGGTTGGACTTCACGCCCAGCACTTTCACTTTCAGCCAGCGCTGGCGGTTGCCGCCCCTGTTCCGCAAGAGCGTCGGAGCATCATTCATGTTGTTCACCACGATGTCGATGCCACCGTCATTGTCAAAATCCCCGAAGGCCACGCCGCGCGCCGCGCGCCGCAGCGACACGCCCGGTCCGGCGCGGCTGGAAACATCCTCGAACCGCCCATTGCGCAGATTCCTGTAGACAATCTTGGGCTCTTTGAAGGGCTCATCGATGCCGGCGCGCTCCACCTCCGGATAAACGTGCCCATTGGCGAGGAATATGTCCGCCCAGCCATCGTTGTCCAGGTCCACAAAGCCGCAGCCCCAGCCGAGCCATCGCGTGTTCAATCCGATGCCAGCGTCGTAAGTGGCATCGGAAAACGATCCATGTTCATCGTTGAAATAGAGGCTGGAAGTGTCGTCGGAGAAATTGGTTTTGAAGATATCGAGCCAGCCGTCGCAGTTGTAGTCACCGGCGGTGGCGCCCATGCCCGCCTGCACATCTCCATCGCCGCTTAGGCCGCAGCCTGCCGCAATGCCGATGTCCGTAAACGTTCCGTCGTGGTTATTGTGATAGAGAATGCTGGGCGTAGAGTCGCAGGCCACGTAAATATCCGGCCAGCCGTCGTTATCGAAGTCGCCGGTCAGGGCCGTGAAGGCATAATGGCCGGGCGTCTTCAGGATGCCCGACTTGGCTGTGACCTCGGTAAAAGTCGCGTCGCCATTATTGTGGTAGAGAAGATTCGTGGCCGACGGCAAGCCGCGCGGCCCGCACATCACGGGAACGCCTTTCCAGTGGCAGTACTTGCCGGAGCCCATGGCCGGAGTCTCCTTGAGGTTCAAGGCCACGTAGTTAGCAATGAACAGGTCCAGATGGCCGTCGCGGTCGTAATCGATGAAGCAGGCGCCCGTATTCCAGCGAGGCAACGCATCGGGCTGATGCAAGCCGGCTCTTTCCGTCACATCGGTAAATGTGCCGTCGCCGTTATTGTGATAGAGCGCGTTCTGTCCCCAGTAAGTGATGAATAGATCGTCCCAGCCATCGTTGTCATAATCACCGATGCAGACGCCCTGCCCCCAGCCGGTGCGCCGCAAGCCTGCTTTCCGGGTGATGTCAGTGAACGTGCCGTCGCGGTTGTTGTGATAAAGATGATTCGTCGGCCCTTGGTCCTTGGGGAAGCCCGCCAGCGTGGTTCCGTTCACCATAAAAATGTCCGGCCAACCGTCGTGATCGTAATCGAAGAAGGCAATGCCGCATCCGGTCGTTTCAATAATCCAGCGCTTGGTGATGTTGTTGCCGAAAACGCAAACGTCTCGAAGCCCGGCTCCGGCCGCCACGTCAACCAACGTCACGCCGAAAGGCGAGCCGGGTTTGAGCGGCGTGCTGAATGCATCGGCCGCCGGGGAGGTCGCAGCGGACAGCGAGACTCCGCGCGCGATCTTGGGAAACAGCGCACCGGCCGCAAGCGGCACGCCCATTTCCGCGACCGATCGCAAAAAACGTCGGCGCGAAGGAAGCTTGATTTTGCCCATCGAATCCTGCATATTCTCCGGACTTGTCGCGTTGAACCGCTGCGTTCCATTGCCCTGACCCAAAGGCTCGCATGGCGCAATGTTCAACCGTTAACCTAGAAGATAGCTCAAACGTATGATTCCTACCATCAACGAGATTTCTCCTTCCGAATGCCGATTCCTTCCGCTTCCTTGACACCATCCCGCGATGCCGTTAGAATTAACAGTGAGCACTGCCGCTAATTGCTTGAAAGAAGGCGAGTTAAGTAAATGGTGGAAGGCCACGAGCCAGGAAAGCGTGAACGCGACCTGCTGGCCATGATCATTCGACAGTATGTGGCAAGCGGCCAGCCGGTAGGGTCAAAGACCCTTTCGGAGCAGTTCGCAGAGCCGCTTAGCTCAGCCACGATTCGTAACGTCATGGCGGAGCTCGAAGCGCTCGGTTATCTCCACCAGCCGCACACCTCAGCAGGACGTGTGCCCACGGACAAGGCCTATCGCTTATACGTGGATAGCGTCACGCAATCCACCACGCTCGACCCGGAAATCCAACGCTATATCCAGGAGCGTTTGAGCGCCGAAGGCGGCCCGGTGGAAAAGCTGATGGAGCGCATCTCGCATCTCCTTTCGGAGGTTTCCAAAAACCTGGGCGTCGTGCTGGGTCCGGCGCTTGAAGAAAAACTGTTGGAACAGATCAAATTCGTGAGGTTGCCGGAGCGGCGCGTGCTCGCTGTGATCGTTTCCAAGCCCGACCTGATCGAGAACAAGGTTGTCAATCTGGAAGACGATTTTTCGCAGGAGGAGCTTGACCGGACCGCGGATTTTCTGAACTCCGAATTCCGGGGCTGGTCCCTGCGGACCATCCGTTTGGAAATGATGAAACGTATGGAGGAGATGCAAGCGGTGACGGACCGCCTGGTGAAGAACGTGGCGACGCTGTTCATGTGGGGGGCGCTGGCCGAAGAAGGATCCGGTATGCTGTTCGTGGGCGGAGCGACAAGGATTCTGGAACAACCGGATTTTACGGAGAGTGGACACGTTGGAGATTTGCTGGCTAGCATTGAGCAGAAGATCAAGGTGGTGCATATCCTCGGCGCCTGCCTGGAAACCCCAAGTCTGGGAGTTCAAGCTTTGATCGGGCAGGAAAATCCTCACCTTGAGATGCGTCATTGCGCATTCATCCTGGCGCCGTACCACTACAAGAATCGCGCGGTGGGGGCTCTGGGTGTGATGGGTCCGACACGGATGGAGTATGATCGTGCCATCACCATGGTGGCCTATGTTTCTCAGCTTACGAGCCGGTTGCTGAGCGCCAACTGAAGGCGATGATAGGGTTGTTGCGAGGAGAAACCGGGATTATTCACGAAGCTTTATTACAGGACCGGAAGGGCACCGTTTTAACCGTGCCGCTAGCGCGCCTTCCTATTTTCTGCTGTCTCGCGTCCCGAACGGCTCGTAAGAACGAGCCGTTCGGGATGAGGGACAAATGGACTGTCAAAATGCCACCTTTCGGCGCGATTGAAACCCCGCCCTTCCGGTCTTCGTGGCAGGATGATTATGAATAATCTGGATTAAAGAGTGGTTTGGAGCCGAGGGCGGGGAGCCGGCTCACCCCTAGGGGGTGTGACCAGGCCGCAAAACTCTTCAAGGGATCCGAGAGACATATGGAACGCGAGAAAGAAACCACGTTGCCGTCCGAATCGCGGGCGGCAGACGATTTGGAATCGCAGGAAAAGCAAGCCGCGACGAGCGAGATTGCAGAGGGAGGAACTCTCGCGTCCGACTTGCCTGCGGCCTACCACCGACTGCAAATCGAAAAGCAGGATCTGGTGGACCGTCTACTGCGGAAGCAGGCGGAGCTTGAGAATTTCCGCAAGCGCATGCAGAGGGAAAAAGAAGAATTCCTGCAGCACGCCACCTTCGATTTGATCCGGGCGCTGCTACCCACCCTCGACGGGTTCGAACGCGCCCTCCAGCATCGTGATGCCGACGTCCCCGCCCAGTTCTACCAGGGAATGGAGCTCATCTACAAAGGCTTGATGGACGTTCTGGAGCGTGCGGGCGTGAAACCCGTGGAGACCCAGGGCAGGCATTTTGACCCGCACGTGCACCAGGCCGTGGAGACCGTGGAATCCGCGACGCACCACGATCAGGAAATCGTCGAGGAGTTACAACGCGGGTATAAGTTAAAGCACCGTCTGATCCGGCCTGCTATCGTGAAGGTAGCCGTGCGGTCCCACGCGGAAAGCGCCACCGCGCCCTCCGCCGGCCGGGTGGACAAGCCGCAATGATTTTCCCGGTCCCATCAGCGCGGGATTCCCGTTGGGGGATGTGAGGCGTTGTGGGCCAGCGAGGTTGATGAGTTTGAGCCAGAAGCGAGATTATTATGAGGTCCTTGGCATTTCGCGGAATGCCACGGACCAGGAAATCAAGAGCGTCTACCGCAAGCTGGCGCTGCAATATCACCCCGACCGCAACCCCGAAAATGCCGCCCAGGCCACTGAGAAGTTTAAAGAGATCACCGAAGCTTACAGCGTCCTGGCGGATGGACAAAAGCGTGCCGCTTATGACCGCTACGGACACGCGGGGGTGGGACCGCAGGGAGCCGGCGCTCCGGATTTCTCCTCCACGATCTTTGCCGACTTTGGAGACATCTTCGGAGACTTCTTCGGATTTGGGGATATCTTCGGGTCCCGGGGCGCCCGCCGCAGCCAGGCCAGTCGCGGCGCCGATCTTCGCTACGACCTGGAAATCTCCTTCGAGGAAGCAGCTCAGGGCCTGGAAACGAAAATCAAGATTCCGCGTTGGGAGACCTGCCCGGATTGCAGCGGGCGCGGAGCCAAAAAAGGCACGCAACCCGTCCCCTGCCCGCTGTGTGCCGGTCGCGGGCAAGTCCGCCAACAACAAGGTTTCTTCACACTCACCCAGACCTGCCCGCAATGCCGGGGCGCCGGGCAGATGATCAAAGAACCGTGCCCTCACTGCGCCGGCGAAGGCCGCGTGCGCGAGGAGCGCGTGTTGGGCATCAAGATTCCTGCAGGTGTTGAAGACGGGATGCGTCTGCGCGTGAGTGGCGAAGGCGAGGCTGGCATCCACGGCGGACCTGCAGGTGATCTCTACGTAGTGCTCAGGGTTCGCGAGCACTCCATCTTTGAACGGCGCGGCAAGGACCTTTACTGTACCATCCCAATTTCCATCGTCCAGGCTGCGCTGGGCGCCGATGTGAAGATTCCCACTCTTCACGGCCAGGAGCATCTGCGGATTCCCGAAGGCACTCAGCCCAGCACGGTCTTCCGCATGCGCGGCATGGGACTACCCGGCGTTGAGAATCATGGCCGGGGTGATCTCTACGTGAAGCTCCACGTCGTCATTCCCACGCGCCTCAACCGCGAGCAGCGTAAGATGCTCGAATCGCTGGCGCCAACCCTCCGCGTGGACAACAAACCGCTCCAGAAACGGGCCTCTGAAAAAGCCCGCGACAAGTTCGGATAGTCCTCATCAGTTCTCTGCCCGGTAGCGAACCGAGGCAATGAATAAACTGCTGGTCACTTGCCACTCGTCGCTTGCCACTTGTCTCTCGTCACGGTTCGTCGCTGCCCCGCCGCCAGCAGCCGTAGATGGTCCACAAAATCTTCACGCCAGCCCGGAAACTGCCCTGGAGAGTCCCCGATATTTTCGACCGGCCGCTGTGTCTGCGGCGGTAGTGGACCGGAATCTCCGTGACTTTCACGCGAAGTTGCGCGGACCGGGCCTGCATCTCAACGGTCCAGCCAAAGTCCCGATCCCGAAGGTCAAGCCGGTCAAGCGCGTGGCGCCGGACCACGCGAAGGGGCCCAAGATCCGTGAACGTGACACCCCAGACCCAACGGATCAGACGGGTCGAAAGCCAGTTGCCGAAGCGTTGAAGGCCGGTGAGCGCCCCCGGTTCGGGGTTACCCAACCGCCGGGACCCAATCACCATGTCCCAGCCGCCCGATTCCAAGGCGCTCATGAGCCGCACGAGGTCGCCGGGATCATCCGAAAGATCAGCGTCGATGAAGGCAACGGCATCGATTTCCTGCCGCAGCGCCGCAAGGCCGGTCGAGCAGGCTTGTCCGTAGCCGCGGCGCGGCTCCGGAATGACTTCGGCGCCCGCAGCCCGAGCCACCGCCGCCGTCGCGTCCACGCTGCCGTTATCCACCACCAGGATTTGCTCGAACCGCTCCCGAGGCAACGCCGCGAGCAGATTGCCAATCGCGCCGGCTTCGTTCAGAGCCGGAATGATGAGTGCGTATCGCAAGGGACTCGATTCTAATGGCATGATCTCCTTCTGGCGCCAATCTGGGGGGCCTGGGCGGCAATTCCTTCCGGCCTTCCCGGCGATTGGCCGCGTCACCATGAGCAATCGGCCCGGTAACCGCCGCTCCGCTCCCTATGGTCTCACCCGGCCCAAGTATGGTATAAAATTATTGCCATCTTGAGGATATGGGAAGAACGTCGAGTCCTGACTTCATCGCTCCTGAAGGCCGGCCACCTACGCGGCGCCGGCGGCAAAGGTTTTTCGACACACGATATTGGCTGCGGGACCTCGTCCTCTCGCTGCTTCTGGCATTCATTGTCATCGTCTTCTTCTACCAGCCCGTGCAGGTGGAAGGGACCAGCATGATGCCGGAACTCTCAAACCACCAGCGGATTTTCATTAACAAGTTCGTTTACCGGTTTGAGCCGATTCACCGCTTTGACATCGTGGTGTTCTTCTACCCGCTCGATCCGACGAAGTCCTTTATCAAGCGGGTGGTAGGCTTGCCTGGAGAGCGGGTGAGCATCCGGGATGGAGTGGTTTATATCAATGGCAAGCCGTTGAAGGAATCCTTCCTTCCGCCCAGCTACCTGGACCACGATAATGATCCGCCCACGTACGTCCAGCCCGATCATTACTATGTTCTGGGCGACCACCGGGAATCATCCAACGATAGCCGGGTCTGGGGGGCCGTGGACCGCAAGTATATTTACGGCAAGGCCGTCTTCAGCTACTGGCCATTCAGCCAGATCGGTTATCTGGAATAGCCAGGCTTTCGGCCTGCGAGTGACCGCCCTTCGCCAGCTCACGACGCTCGCATCATCCAGCCCGTCTCGGCGCCGGGGCGTGTGCACCCAGAGCGGAAGGGCGCGCCAGGGCGGACGCGAAAATCTGCGGTTGGAGGACGTGTACGATTGCGGCTGGAAGGGCGGGGTTTTGACCCCGCCGAGACCTGGGCATACTGAAACTGGGCTTCAGCCACTGAAGGCAGATTCCCCTAAAATTCCAGGACTGGACAAGCTCTGAATGGAAGCAATTCTCGCCTTGGAAGACGGCACGGTATTCCGGGGACGCGGTCACGGCGCCACGGTTGAACGCAGCGGCGAGGTCGTCTTCAACACCTCCATTTCCGGCTACCAGGAAATCCTCACCGATCCATCCTATGCCGGCCAGCTCGTCATTTTGACCTACCCGGAAATTGGCAATTATGGTACGAACCCGTTGGATAGCGAATCCATCCACCCGTTTGTCGAAGGTTTGGTGGTGAGGGAACTGAGTGCGCTCGCGAGCAACTGGCGATCCGTGGAGGATGCCGATGAATTTCTGGCCCGGTTCGGGCTGCCAGCCATTTCAGACATCGATACACGCGCCCTGGTCCGGCACCTGCGCCGTCACGGCGCCATGCAAGGCGTGCTTTCCACCACCGGCCTCGACGAGGCGCGGCTGGTGAAAAGGGCCAAGTCCGCGCCCAGTATGGCAGGTTTGAACCTGGCTTCGAAGGTGAGCACGCGCCACCGCTACCCGTGGTCTGAACCTTCGCGCGGCATCTTCGGACTGGATGGCGGACAACCGCCCAAATCTCGCTTTCACGTGGTGGCCTACGACTTTGGCATCAAGCACAACATTTTGAGAAACCTCGTGGATTGCGGCTGCCGCGTGACCGTGGTTCCGGCGGAGACATCGGCAGGCGATGTGATGGAATTGAAGCCCGATGGCGTCTTTCTTTCAAACGGGCCCGGCGACCCGGAGCCGGTGGATTACGCCGCACGGAACGTCCGGGAGTTGGCCGGGCGCGCGCAGATTTTCGGAATATGCCTGGGACATCAGATCATCGGACTCGCCCTCGGCGGCAAAACCTTCAAGCTGAAGTTTGGGCACCACGGCGGCAACCATCCCGTTTTGAATCTCGAGACCCAGAAGGTTGAAATTACCGCCCAGAATCATGGATTCTCGGTGGATCCCGATT
>JBOGKI010000112.1:0-10751 GCA_050745605.1 Terriglobia bacterium
GCCTACCATCCTGCTGCACTGCCTCTGCAATTGGGTTTTTTATTACCTGCGTAATCCACTCATCCCGGATGATCTTCCGGTCCGGTCTGTCTCGAATTGCCCTAAAATACGCGGTCGTCTTCACGATTAAGCGCCACGTAGCGCAGAGTTTCGTTTCTCAGAAACTCTGCGGCTTTTTCGCCGGGATTTCGAACAAGCCGCAGACTTCCTGAAAACCGGAAGTCTGCGCTACCCGCTCTCCTTCCACGAGCTCGTAGCGGACATCGCGAGCCTCAAGCAGGGGCACAAACTCTTCAATTGTCAAGAGCGTCTTGGTTGCCATAAATCACTCTGCCATGCCCCAGGCATCGATCCCCGGTGGTCACTCCGCCCTGCTGCGTTCTTAGCCCCGGCAGGGGCACAATGTTGTGGCCCATGGCGTCAGCCGTGGGAAATTAGTCGTCGCTCGAATTTACCCAGCCCCGTCAGGGGCGTCGTCCTGTAGCCCATGGCGTGAGCCATGGGAAAACAGGTATCGGTCAAATCCAATCAAGCCCCTTTTAAGGGGCGGCATCCTATCCAAAGACATACCGCGAATCATAGGCAACGCCGTTCTTTTTCAGAAAAGCGATCAACTCCTCTTGGAAACTGACTATCCGGTGATGCTCTTCCTGCCCTGCAATATATTTCTTTACCTGTTCAACCTGCGATTCGCTCACGCTGAACGCCGCGTAGCCAATCTGCCAGGCGAAGTTCCGGCAAGCAGGAAATCGCTTTTTTACCCAACTGGAAGAGTTGGCTTTAACCTTCTCCATAAGATCGGCCAGGGGCAAACTCGGCGGTTGAACCAGGAGCATGTGGACATGGTCGGCAACTCCGTTCACCAACAGCGAGTGGCCGCCCAACTTGTTAACGATGCCGCCCATGTAAGCAAATAACTCATCCTTCATTTCATTGTCGATCCACGGTTCGCGATTCTTGGTGCTGAACAGCGCATGAATCACAATGCTTGTGTACGTATGCGCCACAGTATTGATGTCGTCCCTTACGGGGCTGGATTCCCGTTCCTGCTCCGGCTTTCCACGGCTTGCGCCGCGGGCCAGCATGCATTACTCCACACCGCCAAGCCCCGGAGGGGCGCCATCCTGTAGCCCATGGCGTGAGCCATGGGAAAACAGGCGTCAGTCAAATTCCCCAAGCCCCGGAGGGGCGCAATCCTGTAGCCCATGGCGCGAGCCATGGGAAAACATCAAGCCCTAATCGATTCCAATCAGCCCCGGCAGGGGCGGCATCCAACACGCTTCGTTCCGGCCATCGAAATTCATCGATATCGCCCCTTGCGGGGCTAGATTCTCGTTCCTGCCCTGGATTCCCACGGCTTGCGCCGTGGGCTATAGGATCACCACCCCTACGGGGCTTCAAATCTCCGCCCAACCACCCAGCGCAGAGTTTCGTTCCTCAGAAACTCTGCGGCTTTCGGCCGGATTATCAAACAAGCCGCAGACTTCCTGAAAGCCGGGAGTCTGCGCTACCCGCTCAGAGCTCGTCAAAACTCCTATGCGAAGCGGCGAAGAAACCGCCGCCGTGGTTCTGATATTCCGCGCTGTTAAAGTAGCCGTTGCACTTGGCACACATATATTGCCCGGGATTAGCCAGCGAAGTTAATTGGGACAGACAGTGAGAGGAGTGCCAGCAAGTCTTACAGTAAGGACCGTCCTTCTTCCCATCCCGAGTCCACCAATAAACCTGCGCATCGGGAATCAACTCCTTTTCGACCTCAGCGCTCCTCCGGAGGTCCGCCATCTGATCCCTGAGCCTTCTGTTTTCCTCTGCGAGCTCCGAAAGCCCGGTCTGGACGGAGAGGATGTGCTGTTGGAGTTCAATCACCTCCTGGTTCAGATCCCTATTCTGAAGGTTCTTAACTTGCTCGCCAATTTGTTTGAGCAACCCAACCGCTGAACCTATAGTGCTTGTTATCGTGGCGATATCCATCAAGCCCTCCCAACCTGGTGCGCCTGCAAGAAGTACCTGCAGCTACCCCACGCTTCCTTCCAAGCTCACACTCAGCAGTTTCTGCGCCTCGACTGCGAACTCCATGGGCAGCGCCCGGAAGACTTCTTTGCAGAAGCCGTTGACGATCATGGAGACGGCATCTTCGGTGGAGAGCCCGCGCTGGCGGCAGTAGAAGATCTGGTCTTCGCCGATCTTGGAAGTTGAAGCCTCATGCTCCACCTGCGCCGTATTGTTCTTCACTTCAAGATAAGGGAAGGTATGCGCTCCGCACTGATCGCCGATCAGCAGCGAATCGCATTGTGAGAAGTTCCGAGCGCCCTTCGCGCCTTTCAGGATTTTCACCGCGCCGCGGTAAGTGTTCTGGCCGCGCCCGGCGGAGATGCCTTTGGAGACGATGGTGCTGCGCGTGTTCTTGCCGATGTGCATCATTTTGGTTCCAGTATCGGCCTGCTGATAGTTGTTGACCACGGCGACGGAATAGAATTCGCCGATGGAGTTGTCCCCTTGCAGGATGCAGCTTGGATATTTCCAGGTGATGGCCGAACCGGTCTCGACCTGCGTCCAGGAGATTTTGGAATTCACGCCCAGGCACTTGCCGCGCTTGGTGACGAAGTTATAGATGCCGCCCTTGCCTTGCTTATCGCCCGGGTACCAGTTCTGCACGGTCGAGTACTTGATCTGGGCGTTGTCCAGCGCCACCAGTTCCACCACCGCCGCATGAAGTTGGTTCGTATCCCGCATGGGTGCTGTACAACCTTCGAGGTAGCTGACGTATGCGCCTTCCTCCGCCACGATCAACGTGCGCTCGAACTGACCGGTGTTCTGGGCGTTGATGCGGAAGTACGTGGAAAGCTCCATCGGACAGCGCACACCCTTGGGGATGTATGCGAATGAGCCATCACTGAACACCGCCGAATTGAGCGTGGCGAAAAAGTTGTCCGTATAGGGCACCACTGAGCCCAGGTACTTCTTGACCAAGTCAGGATGGTTCTGGATGGCTTCGGACATCGAGCAGAAGATAATGCCGAGCTTGGCCAGCTTCTCGCGGTAAGTAGTGGCCACGGAGACGCTGTCAAACACCGCGTCCACCGCCACGCCCGCCAGCAACTCACGTTCTTTCAATGGGATGCCAAGCTTCTCGTAGGTCTCAAGCAGCTTCGGATCAACGTCTTCCAGACTCTTCGGGCCATCCTTTCCACTCTTCGGGGCGGAGTAATAGGTCGCAGCTTGGTAATCGATGGGAGGATAGTGAACGTTCGCCCAGGTCGGCTCCTTCATCGTCAGCCAATGCCGGAAGGAGCGAAGTCGCCATTCCAGCATGAATTCCGGCTCGTTCTTCTTGGCCGAAATCATCCGGACGACGTCCTCATTCAGCCCGGGCGGGACAGAATCCGCTTCAATGTCTGTCACAAACCCGAACTTGTATTCCTTTGTCGCAAGCTGTTCGATGGTGTTGACTTCAGTATTCATTACGATTCCTCCAGATGAGGTCCTAAAGAGTCGATGGCGATCGCCGTTTCCCGTTCACGGCGATAACTACAGAGCGATCAAAAGCCCATCCGCCTACCTCAAGTATACAACCAAGTAAAGATAAGTCAAACCCTTAATTCGAAACCGAATACGGTTACTAGACCAATCCATATAGTAACATCCCACGCCATTATCATGGAATCTTTACAACTAAGTCAAGATTAATACCATCGGAATCGAATTTGCTCGCCCTCAATGGTAGGATTCGCCTGCTGAGTGGAAACTCGTGGTCGGGAACCGGGGCATTTGCCGCGTTATCGCCCCCCGCGCTACAGAGGGACATAGGCTGTAGCGGCGCTCTATGAGCGCCGACCGGCGGTCCCTGCCAGGGTAAACTCCGACCCCGCTACCGCGGATTACGCATGGATTTGTGTCCCTCTGTATAAATGGGGCTCGCAGCGCAGTTGCTCCTACCAGCCGCATGTCCTCGCGCCGCGCGAAATGTCCCAGTCTTTGTCCAGAGCAATCCCACTCGGCCGCGGCGCATTACGTTCTCTCGGGACAGGTTTGATTTCCCATCCGAACCCTTGCAAATTTGAGGTAAGATAACCCGCGTTTAGCGATGTCATTGCGCAATCTCCGTTGGAGAATGCACCATGATCCTTCCCCTAACACCGGTACGGTTCAAGCGGCATGCCACACAGGTATACGGCCGGAAAATCGGCGTGGTATGCGGCGAGGAGCGGTTCACGTACTCTCAGTTTAACGAACGGGCCGACCGCCTCTCCAACGCTTTGCTCCAACTCGGGCTCCAAGCCGGCGACCGCGTCGCCTTCCTAGGCTTCAATTGCCATCGGCTACTGGAAGCCTATTACGGCGTACCGCAAATCCAGGCGATCCTGCTGCCGCTCAACATTCGCCTGAGCCCGGAAGAGCTGGCCTTTATCCTGAATGACTCCGCCCCGCGCCTGCTGTTTTTCGATGCCGAATTCACTCCCCTGGTTGAATCGCTGTGCTCGAAACTGAAGCCCGTCGAGCGCTACGTCCTGCTGAGCGGCCAGCCCCCCGCCTGGGCGCATCCCGAAACCTACGAGCAGTTGATCGAAGCCGCCAAGTCACAAGAAATCGATTTCCTGGGGATCGATGAAAACTCGGTTGCAGAGCTCTTTTACACCAGCGGCACCACGGCCCACCCGAAAGGGGTCATGCTGACGCACCGCAACCTGTATCTTCATGCTTTCAGTTGTGCCGCCCGTCTGCGGCCGCTCGAAAGCGATGTGGCGCTCTACACGGTTCCCCTGTTTCACGCCAATTCCTGGGGTACCCCGCATCACCTGACGATGGCCGGGGGCCGTCACGTCATGATTCGCAGGTTTGAGCCCCAAACCGCCCTGGAACTAATCCAGCGTGAAAGGGTCACCATCCTCGGCATGGTTCCTGCCATGATCATCGCCCTGATGAACTACCCGGAATTTGGCCGGTATGACCTTTCCTCTGTCCGCCTGGTCACGATCGGGGGAGCGCCATCCAGCATTCCGTTGGTCCAGGAAATCGAGAGGCGAATTCCAAGCTGCGTCGCCATGGGCGGCTACGGGCTTACAGAGACCTCACCCGTCATCACCGCCGCAGACCTCAAGAGCTACTTGGAACAGGAGCCCGAGGAAATCCGCTACCGCCGCAAAGCGACAGCGGGCTTGCCCTACCCCTGCAGCGAAGTCCAGGTGGTGAAGGCAGATGGAAAGGAGGTGGCGCACAACGGGCGAGAGACCGGCGAAATAAGAGTACGGGGCGATGTGGTGGCCCCCGGCTATTGGAGACAGCCGGAGGAAACAGCGCGCGCCATGCGCGATGGCTGGTTTTACACCGGCGATCTGGCCACCGTGGACGATGAGGGCTACATCCTGATCGTGGATCGCTCCAAGGACATGATCCTGAGCGGCGGCGAGAACATCGGCAGCGCGGAGGTTGAGCGCGTGATCTATGCGCATCCCGCTGTGCTCGAGTGTGCCGTCATCGCCGTGCCTGACGAGAAATGGGGCGAAGTGCCCAAGGCCATCGTCACTTTGCGGCACGCGAACTCCACGACCGAAGAAGAAATCCTCTGCTACTGCCGCAAACATCTGGCCGGTTTCAAAGTTCCTCAATCCGTCGAATTCCGCGATTATCTGCCCAAAGGCGGTACCGGCAAGATTCTGAAGAGAACCCTGCGTGAGCCTTACTGGGCGGGACATGATCGCAAGGTCCATTAACCCGGCCGTATACCTCCTCTGCTAGACTATGAAGCGCCATGTACCGTCTAGTCGGAGGAAATCTTCCGTTTTCCACGCAGGCAAGCGTGCCGCTCAAGCCTTACACCACCTTCAAAATCGGTGGCCCGGCATGGTACTTTGCAGATGTTCAGGCGCCGGGTCATTTGCGCGAGGCCATGAAGTTTGCTGCGGCTCAAAATCTGCCGGTTTTCGTTCTCGGCGGGGGCAGCAATGTGCTGGTGAGTGACCGGGGAATCGAATCGTTGGTCCTTCATCCGACCTATCAAGGTCTCCGGGTAATGGAAGAAGGGCAAGATGAGGTTCTGGTTCAAGTTGGAGCGGGCAAGACCTGGGACGGGATGGTGGCCTGGGCGGTGGACAGGGGCTACTGGGGGATTGAGAACCTATCGCACATTCCGGGCCAGGCCGGCGCGGCGCTGGTGCAGAACATCGGGGCCTATGGCCAGCAGTTGAGCGATGTTCTTGTGAACGCCGTAGTGATGAATCTGGAAACGTGCGAACCCAAGCTCTTTGCCGCAAAGGACTGTGGACTGGGCTACCGTGAGAGCATCTTCAACACCACGGAAAAGGGCCGATGGCTGATTTGGGCGCTCACCTTGCGGCTGAACAAGCACGGTCAGGCCAACCTGAAATATCCTGATCTGGCGGCTTGGTTCCAGAACTCCACCCAGCCTGCCCTTGGCGAAATTCGAGCGGCCGTCATCGCCATTCGTGACCGGAAATTTCCGTTCCCGCGCGAGGAAAAAGGCGGCAATGCCGGCTCCTTCTTCAAGAACCTGATGCTGAACGACACTCAATATCGGAAGCTGCAGCTTAGCGTCGCTAAGAATTTTGATTCGGCAACGCACGACCGGCTCGATCACCTCCACCAGCGGTTTGCCGCCGGGGCCGCCATCAAGATCCCATCGGCATTCCTCATCGAGGCCTGCGGCCTGAAGGGATTACGCATGGGCGGCGCGCAAGTGAATGAATCACAGCCGTTGGTTTTGCTGAACCAGGGCGGCGCCACGGCGGATGACGTTCTGAGCCTCGCCCGGCACATCCGGCAGACCGTGTACAAGCAAACCAGCATGGTCCTGCCCCTCGAGCCTGAGCTTGTGGGCTTCACGCCTGAAGAAATTCAAGGCTATATGGCGCTCGAATCTTAAGCCTGCTTCCGTCCGCATGACCGTCACAACCAACGAATCACGCGACACGCCCACCACTCGACCGAGAGATGGAAAATTCTATGTCATCTCCCTTTTCGCAAGTGTGGGCTTGTTCGCCGGCCTCGCGTTAGGTATCCTGGAGGGCATCCTCCTCTTCACCATCCCTCGCGCCTCGGGCCTGCTGAAGCCCGATACCCACTATGTCGTCTTGTTTCTCGCGCCACTGGCCGATGCCATTCCCTTCGCCGTTCTCGGATTCCTTCTCGCCCTGCCCGCAGCAATCCTAAAGCGCGCCCGGCCCTGGCTCACCCGTTTATTGGCGGCCATCGGTCTGGGCTTAGCGGGAGCTTATCTCGCGTGGTTGCTCGATTGGTTCCGCATCGGCATCGGTGTAATCTTTCCGGCAAGAATCGAACTTCGCGCTTTCGTGATCGCCTTTCTGGTGGTGGCGATCGTCGCATGGTTCTGGCTTTGGCTCGGCGGGCGCAGTCGCAACGCTGTGGCGGAAGTCGCGCCGCGCCGCGCCGCTTGGAGGATGCTCAGAGCAACCGCCCGAGTCAGTTCCGCTCTGGCGGCTGTCTGCGTGGCCGGAATTCTGTTTTATTCGGCTTTTCGCCCGTTTCCCTCTTCGCCCGCATCCACGTCGTCTGGGCGCCCCGGCCGGCCCAACATCATTCTGATCGTCATGGACACGGTCCGCGCCGACCATCTTTCCTGCTACGGATACGGCCGCGCCACCACTCCGTTTCTCGAGAACCTGGCCGCGCGCGGCACGCTGTTTGAGGATGCCATCGCGCCCACTTCCTGGACGCTTCCCGCCCTGGCTTCGATTTTCACCGGTCTGCTGCCCCACCAGCACGGGGCTGACTGGGGATTGCCGATGTCACGGCGGCCCTGGACGCTCGCCAGAGTTCTGCGGGGGATGGGCTATGAGACCGCAGGCTTCAGTGCCAACCCGTTCTTCGGCCTGGGCGGCTGGGGGTTGAATGACGGATTCGACGAATACATTGATGACAGTTATTCCATTCGCCACAACCTCGCCGTGACTTTCGCAGGCCAGACGATCTGGCAGTTTCTTTATCGTCGCTTGATCCGCTATAACCAGTTCAGCCATCGCGACGCCCAGGACGTGAACCGCGATGTACTGCGTTGGTACCGAGGCCGCTCCGACCGGCCGTATTTCCTTTTCATCAATTACATGGATACCCACCGGCCCTATCTGCCGCCCGCGGGTTATGAGCATCGCTTCGGCCGGATTCCCAAGAGGCTACTAGCTCGCATCTCCGGCCCGCTCGATCGTGGCCGTCCTGCTGCGCCCTTTTCTGCACAGGAAAATCAGGACATGATCGATGGCTATGACAACAGCCTGGCCTACTTGGACGCGCGGATGGGCCGGTTGATTCAAACGCTGGCCAAGCTGCCGAGCGGCGAGAATACCTTCGTCATCGTCACGGCGGACCACGGCGAGGGCTTCGGCGAGCATGGAACTTACGACCACGGATTCAATCTCTACCGTGAAGTGCTTCACGTTCCGCTGATCGTTGCGGGGCCGGGCGTGCCCGCCGGCCGGCGCATTCCGGACCTGGTAGCAACGCGCCAGTTGTTTCCGACCGTTCTGAGCCTTGCCTCCGGCGGAAAACTCCCGCTCGCCGAAGCCAGCCTGGAGCGTTTCTGGCGGCACGGATCGAAGCCGGAGAATGAGAGCGTCACCTCCGAGCTCGTCGTAGAAACGCCCGGCGGGAACCGGCCATCGATCCTCAGCCTGCGAACTCCGCAGTGGCACTTCATGGTTGATTCCAGCGGCGACGTGTCTCTCTACAACTGGCAGCAAGATCCCGATGAACATATCAATCAGGCTGATGTCAAAAGCCTCCAGACTGCGCGCCAGTCACTCGAGCAGAGTTTGCGCTCCGGGTTGGCCCGTTCGGCTCTGCCCTGGCGCAATCTGCACTACCTCGTGCCGCTGGATTTGCCACAGCAAACATTTCTCCAGCAGATCGCCGCTCGCAACGCCCCATGGCCTGACACGGGCAGGCCGATTGGCTCCTCCCAGGCCCTTTTTAAACACGCGACGACCCAAAAACCAACTACCCCCAAGCAACAGGAGGAAGATAATCTCCGCAGCCTGCCTTACTGAGAGGGTGGTAAGGGGCCACCTTGCCGCGGCATAAGCAAAGTTGAAAGTTCGAATTGGGCGCCGCAAGCTGCGCCCCCACGCCGGGTAACGCGAGTCAAGGCCGGCCATGCGTCCTACTGCGCCAAGCGTGCCCGTAACCTTGACCCATTCGCTTGGCATATGTTACGTTGACTTTTGACGGCATCAGCTTCATCCCACGCATCACTTCGAGGCACAGCTTGTCCACCTCACCCACGATCAGTTTGAAACGGACTGCGCTCAATTCCCTACACCAAGCCGCCGGCGCGCGCATGGTTGAATTCGGTGGTTGGGAGATGCCGGTGGAATATACCGGCATCACGAATGAGCACTTGGCAGTTCGCCAGCGAGCCGGCCTTTTTGACGTGAGCCACATGGGTGAGATTGAGGTTCGCGGCCCGAAAGCCCTCGAACTTTTACAGCTCGTCACCTCGAACGACGTATCCAAGCTGAAGCTGAACCAGGCACAGTATACCGCCTTGATGCGGCCCGAAGGCAGCGCCGTGGATGACTGCCTCGTCCACCGCTTGGGTGCGGATCGTTATTTTATCTGCGTCAACGCCGCGAACACTGACAAAGATTTTGATTGGATCCGGCAGCACAATTCCTATTCTGCTTCCCAAGTCGAACTTTGTAATGTTTCCTCGGACTATTCTCAGCTTGCTCTGCAAGGCCCGGCGGCGGCGGCGATCCTGGCCAAAGTGACCCCAACGGACCTTGGCAGCATCAAGTATTATTGGTGCTGCGATTCGGAGTGTTGTGGAGTGGCGGGCCTTCTGGCTCGCACCGGCTACACCGGCGAAGACGGGTTCGAATTTTATTTTGCGCCTTCTGAATCCGAGCGCGTATGGAATGCGCTGCTTGAGGCCGGCAAACCTTACGGGTTGATTCCTGCCGGTCTGGGGGCTCGAAACACGTTGCGGCTCGAAGCTGCTTATCCGCTTTACGGGCACGAACTGGACGATGAGACAACGCTGCTTGAAGCCGGCCTCGGCTGGATTTCGAAGCTGGACAAAGGCGACTTCCTGGGCCGTGAAGTTCTGGCCCGGCAACGCCAGCAAGGGGTGAGCAAGAAACTGATAGGTTTTGAAATGCTCGACCGCGGCATCGCGCGCGATGGATACGCGGTGTGGGTGGCCGGAAAATCCGTGGGGCGCGTGACCAGCGGATCGTACGCTCCTTTCTTGAAGAAGAATATCGGCCTGGCCTACGTTCCACCCGACCTGGCCGAAACGGGACGCGAAGTCCAGATCGAAATTCGCGGGAATCTGGCCGCGGCAAGACAGGTTCCCCTGCCATTCTACAAGCGGCCTAAATAGCCGCTCAATTCGGCTCTGAGAGGCTGGAGAAACTTATGTATCCACAAGAATTCCTCTATACGAAAGAGCACGAGTGGGTGCGGGTGGATGGAACCACAGCCACCATTGGCATCACCGACCACGCCCAGAAAGAGCTTGGCGACATCGTGTTTGTTGAGCTACCCAAAGTCGGAGCCCACGTAACGGCGAAGGAATCCTTCGGGACGGTGGAGTCCGTGAAAGCCGTTTCCGACGTCTATTCACCCGTCAACGGCCCGGTTTCAGCGGTGAATGCGAAGCTGGCCAATCATCCGGAAATGTTGAACGCCGACCCTCACGGTGACGCCTGGTTGATTCAGGTTGAGCCAATTGACCGCCGCGAAACCGAGGACCTGATGACGGCGGAGGAGTATGAAGC
>JBOGKI010000113.1:0-10707 GCA_050745605.1 Terriglobia bacterium
GTACAAGGACGGCCTCAGCGCCCGCTCGGTAGCCCGATATCTGGTCTCCCTGCGCGGGTTCTTCCATTTCCTCCATCGTGCGGGAAGGATCGAGTCCGAGGTTACATCGGAAATCGATTCTCCGCAGATTGGCCGCCGGCTGCCCAAGTTCCTGGCACTGGAGGAAGTCGAATCGCTGCTCAAGGCTGCGGATCCGTCCACTCCCTCGGGTTTCCGCGACAAAGCCATGCTGGAGCTTCTCTATGCCACGGGCATGAGGGTTTCGGAGTTGACCGGACTTGGGTATGGCGACCTGGACGCGAACTTGGGCATTCTTCGCTGTCTGGGGAAGGGGAACAAGGAGCGGCTGATTCCGGTGGGCCGTGCTGCCCTTCAGGCGGTTGACGCCTATATCAAGCAGGGCCGCCCCCAATTGCTGAAGGGCCGTTCGTCCGCTTATCTTTTCCTGAATCATCGCGGCGGGCGAATGTCCCGCGTCGGCTTCTGGAAAATACTCTCTGCCTATGGCCGGACGGCCGGAATTGCCACTCCTCTGACGCCGCATTTGGTGCGCCATTCGTTTGCCACGCACCTTCTGGATCGTGGCGCGGACTTGCGCTCCATCCAATTGCTGCTCGGCCACAGTGACATTTCGACCACCCAAATCTATACACACGTCCTCAAAGAGCGGCTGAAGCAGGTTTACCAGATGCATCACCCACGGGCTTAGCTGACACCGTGCAGGCCGGTGGGACGGGGGCTGGAAGGGCGGGGGTTTCAACCCGCTGAAGGATCGCTGAATGCGCATCGCTTCTTTCCAAAACTTATGAGTGATTACAACTTCCTGATGGAGATCCGGCTTGCGCCGGAGCAGCTCCGGACCCTGAATTTTTTGGGCCGCATTGCCGCGAGTCAGGGACTGAATCTGTACCTTGTGGGGGGTGCGGTCCGCGATCTGACTTACGGCATGAGCAACGTCCGTGACTTGGATTTTGCAGTGGTGGGCGGCGCCCAGAAATTGCTGCGGGCGCTCAATTCTCCTCCTTCGGCCAAAGCGAAGTCACGGGCCATCCCCGGAGTGCAAGAGGAGCACCCGCATATCGAAGTCCTGCAGCAGCATCTGGATGCCAGGCAACAGGTGGCGACGGTGGTTTTCGCGCCGGGCGTTCGCGCTGAAATCAGCGCCACCCGGTTGGAGAGGTACTCAAAGCCCGGCGGTGCTCCCGCTATTTCCCCGGCGGGTATTTTTGAGGACCTGAAGCGGCGGGATTTCTCCATCAATGCCATGGCCGTGTCGCTCCATCCGAACTCCCGCGGCCTGCTTCTAGACCCCACCAATGGCGCCGCGGATATTGAGCGCCATGAGCTGCGCGTCTTGCACAGCCGGAGCTTTCTGGACGACCCGTCGCGCATTTACCGCCTCATCCGTCTGAGCCTTCGTCTGAACTTCAAGCCGGAAGCCAAAACGCAAGCCTGGCTCGATCAGGCGATGGAACAGAAAGCTTGGCAAGGGGTGAACCCGGAGCAGCAGGGCCGCGAAATTCACGAAATTCTACGCGAGGAGGATCCGGGACGGCTTCTTAAGCTTCTGGGCGAGCGCGGATTGCTGGCGGGTCTGGACGATCATCTCTCTGCGAAGAAGATGCCGTTAGCCCAGTTTGATAAGATTCGCGCCGCGGGCCGCAACCTTCCCGGAGCCGATCCGTTTCTTCTCTACTTCTCGGCGCTGTCAGAAAAGCTGCCGCCAGCCTACCGCGTGAAATTCGCAAAGAAGGTTCTGGGTGATGGCAAACTGGCTCAAGCCGCGACGCGGCTTGACGCGGAAGCCCGCAAGGTCGCTCAAGAATTGAAGGGCCGCAAGCGTAATACCCCCAGCGAGGTTTACCACCTGCTTTCAGGGATCCCGCCCTTCGTGCTGCTTTACATGCTGGTCAATTTCCAGCAAGCTCCCGTTCAATCAAGGCTGAAGAAATTTCTTTTTAAGTATCCGCAAGTCCGGGCCAAGTTGCCTCGGGAGGAACTGCTAAGCTTGGGTCTTGAGCCTGGCCAAAAGTTCGAGGAAGTATTGCAGAAAATCTTCATCGCTCAGATCGATGGGAAAATCAAGACTCAGCCGCAATTGACCAAGGCTTTGCGGGCATTCTCGGGCATTGCCGGACCGCCCGCCCACCCACCCGCACCCGAAAAAACGACTCATCCAAAAACCGTCAAAGAAGCTGCCGCGGTGAGTCACAAGATCCAGCACAAGAAACGGTAATGTTTGAAACGATTCCTGCAGATCCTGATGCCGCATTGGCCGCCATTCCATTGAAGCCCGTCCCTTACTCCGGTCATGCCCTACGCCAGGGCGCTACCGGACTATTGCTTCTCGCCATTCTCATCACGGCTCCGGCTGTCGCCAACGCACAGAACCGTGGGTCCGCGCGCGACGCCTGGAACCATCCTGCCCAAGTCCTGGATGACTTGGGGATTCACCCAGAGAGCGTGGTGGCCGATGTAGGCTGCGGGCGAGGATATTTCACCTTTCGTATGGCCAAACGGGTGGGACCAGCCGGCAAGGTCTATGCCGTGGACCTGGATGAAAGCTGGATTGAGCAAATCCGCAAACGCGCGGCGGCGGAAGGGCTCAAGCAGATTGTAGCGATTCAAGGCAAGCCCGATAACCCGGAGCTTCCGGTGAACAGTCTGGACGTGGTCTTCGCCATGAACACCTACCATGAGTGGCGGCAGAATGAGGCGATGCTCAGCCACATTCTTCGGGCGCTCAAGCCGGGTGGTCTTTTCGCCTTAATCGACGGAAAAGCGCCGACGGGACATTCCCGCGAGTACTATCACTTTGAGCACCGCATGCCGGAATCGATGGAGCGCGCGGACGCCCTGCACACCGGTTTTGTCTTTCTGCGCCAACTGCCGGGCTTTACCCAGCCCGACGATCAGAAGCAGTTTTACTTTCTCGTTTTTCAAAAGCCAGCGGCCCACTGAAATCGACGGTGGGAAACGTGTGAACAGAAAGTGAATGAGGAGACACCATGCTGAAAGTTGGAGATAAAGCCCCAGCCTTCGTGCTGCCCACGGATGCCGGAAAACCGGCCAGCCTGAAAGAGCTGTTGAACAAGAATCTGGTCCTTTATTTCTTCCCCAAGGCCAATACTTCGGGTTGAACAAATGAGGCCATCCAGTTTCGGGATGGCAAGAATCAGCTCGAAAAGCTCAATGCTCGCGTCGTGGGAATGAGCGGCGATGAGGTTGAAGCTTTGCAATCGTTCCGGGACAAGTACAAGCTGAATTTTCCGCTGGTTTCGGATATCGAACACGAAACCCTGGAAGCCTACGGCGTGTGGCAGGAAAAGAGCATGTACGGACGCAAGTTCATGGGGATTGCCCGGACCACCTACGTGATTGGGACCGATGGAAGAGTGAAGGCGGTTTTTCCGAAGGTCAAAGTGGAAGGCCACGTTGACGAAGTGCTGGCGGCGCTGGCCAAGTGACGGAGCCGCCATCCGTCACGTAGGGACGGGCCTGGTGCCTGCCCGTTGAGCTGATGGGACTGAGTCTGAATACGGGTGGCCACCAGAGCCGCCCCTACATGGGATCACGTGGACCGTAGCGGCGGGTTTCAGCCCGACCCGTGACAATCTTCAGCACACGACGACGCCTTGTGGTGATTTACGAATGCCCGGCTAAAGCCGGCCGCTACGTTTGGAGGCAGCTCAACCCGCGATCATGCATCTTTTTACCGGGCCCCGAAAATTCATACGGTTGTGGCCGTTGATCCTGGCGGTGCTGGCCGCCACGCCATTTTGGGCTGCGTCTCCCGGTCAGCCTCTGCCGGTCGTGGCACCTGCCGGAGCTGCGGCGGCAAGGTCTCACCGGTCCTCGCGTTCCGTTTCGTCCCCGGCCGCCCGGCAGCTTGCTTCCATCGCTCCCGTCATCAATCAAGCCATTCAGGAAGGGAAGTGTCCGGGAGCGGTTGTCCTGATCGGGCATGATGGGCGCATCGTTTACCGCCGCGCCTTCGGCCGTCGCGCCCTGCTCCCGCGCCGGTTGCCGATGAAGGTGGACACGATTTTCGATCTGGCTTCACTCACCAAAGTGATTGCCACCAACACGGCGATGATGCAGCTTTTCGAGCAGGGGAAGATTCGCCTGGATGATCCGGTTTCTGTCTACTGGCCGGAGTTCGCTGCGAATGGCAAAGGGTCCGTCACCATTCGCGAGCTAATGACTCACTATTCCGGCCTGCCGCCCGACCTACCACTCGATCCGCCGTGGTCCGGGTATGACACGGCCATGAAAATGATCGTCGCGACATCACTCATCAATCCTCCCGGCACCCGGTTTCTTTACAGCGATATCAATTACGAGACATTGGGCGAAATTGTCCGGCGGGTTTCCGGTGAGCCTTTGAACGGGTATTGCGCGCGCCACATCTTCAGGCCGCTGGGCATGAAGAATACGATGTTTTTGCCGCCCGCTTCGCTCAAGATGCGCATCGCGCCAACTCAATTCGACCACGGCACGACTGGCAAAATCCTTTGGGGTGTCGTGCACGATCCGACTTCCCGCGACATGGGCGGCGTGGCGGGCCACGCCGGATTATTCTCCACGGCGGATGACCTTTCTATCTTCGCTCAAATGATCTTGAGCGGTGGCACCTATAAGGGCGTTCGGATTCTGAGTCCGATGGCCGTGGACAAGATGACTACGCCGGAAACTCCGCCCAACAACCAGGCGGTGCGCGGCCTGGGATGGGATATTGACACGCCTTTTTCCTCCAACCGCGGCGAGCTGTTTCCCGTGGGTTCATTCGGCCACACAGGATTTACCGGAACCTCCATCTGGATTGATCCGTTTTCAAATACCTACGTCATCCTTCTGACCAATGCCGTTCATCCTTACGGCAAAGGGAACGTCATTTCGTTGCGCGTGAAGATCGCGACCCTCGCGGCAGCGGCCTTTGGGCGCATTCCGGCGCAAGACGAGTTGGCCAGCCGCCTCTCACTCACCAGCTATTACGAGCTGCTCTATGGCTTTCGCACGGCGCCGATCCACAATGACCAGGTTCTGCCGGGAATCAGCGTGATCGAGCAGCAAAGCTTTGCGCCGCTTCGCGGCTATCGCGTGGGCCTGATTACAAACCATTCCGGCCGTGATCTCGAGGGTCGCCGGACCATTGATTTGCTCAACAAGACGCCGGGCGTGAAGCTGGTGGCCATTTTCAGTCCCGAGCATGGTCTGCTTGGCAAGGCCGATACGCGAGTGCCGTCGACCACGGACCCTACCACGGGACTCCCGGTCTACAGTCTTTATGGAAAGACGTATCGGCCGACAGACGCCATGCTTTCCGGCATCACGGCGCTGGTCTACGATATCCAGGATGCAGGGGTGCGCTTTTACACGTTTGTTACGACGCTGGGATACTGCATGGAAGCGGCGGCAAAGCACAATCTCGATTTCTATGTCCTTGACCGCCCCAACCCCATCAACGGGTTCTCCGTCGAAGGGCCGATTCTCGATCCTGATTTGAAGTCATTCGTAGCCTATTTTACTTTGCCCGTGCGCCACGGCATGACTGTAGGAGAGTTGGCCGGGATGTTCAACCAGGAACAACACCTCGGTGTCCGCCTTCACGTCATCAAGATGCAAGGCTGGCATCGCAAGGATTGGTACGATGAAACCGGCTTGCCCTGGATTGAACCGTCGCCCAACCTCCGCAACCTGATCGAAGCGGCGCTCTACCCGGGCGTGGGCATGATTGAAGGGGCTAATATCAGCGTCGGCCGTGGCACCGATACTCCGTTTGAAGTGCTCGGCGCGCCGTGGATCGATTCCAAGCAGCTCGCCGATTACCTGAACGCCCGCAAGATTCAAGGCGTCCGCTTCATGCCCATGGACTTCATGCCGTCCTCTTCAAAGTTCGCGGGCATCCTGTGCCACGGCATCAGTTTCGTATTGATCAACCGCGAGGCGCTGGACTCGCCCGAGTTCGGAGTGGAGCTGGCGGCGGCCCTGTATCATCTTTATCCAACAAGTTTCGACCTGGCGCAAACGCTGCCCCTGGTTGGATCGCAGCGAGTGATTGACGCGATCCGCCAAGGCCAGGATCCGCGCGCCATTGCGCTCGACTGGCAGGACGCTCTTCAATCTTTCCGCAAGATAAGGCAGAAGTATTTGCTCTATTGACTTAGTCTGATACAAGCGCACCTGGCGGAGTCGGGCCGAGTGCTAGCGCCGGTGTCCTCACCAGCGAAATTGGCGGCGATGAGGACATTGCCGCCGCAGCGAATGTCGCTTCGTGGGTTTGTATTGGATTCGCGGACAAATCAGGAGTGCCCGGCTAAAGAGTCTGCGTGATAACTGCTTCTGTAGCGGCGGTCTATGACCGTCGGCCTTGATTTCTCAAGAACTTCGGCGGTCATAGACCGCCGCTACAGCACGGAAATCGAAGTTATCACAGAGACGCTAAAGCCGGCCTCTCCGTTACGACGGGTGTCGCGACCGGCTCATCCGCGACGGCAAAAATGTGCCAAGCCGCGCTCGAAAGCCGCCGATAGTACCTTTGGAGAACCCCAGTTACGATCCCGGGGGGGGTTGACCGAATAACCTTCAACGGAAAGTGAGCAAGCGCCGTGAATTGTCCGAAGTGTCACACTGAAAATCCGGTAGAGGCGCGGTTCTGCATCCGCTGCCACATGACGCTGAAATTTGTCTGCCCCTCGTGCCAGTACGCGCAGGAACACGGCGGCGTTTGCGACCAATGCGGCCTGAATTTTGCAAAGTACGCGCTGGTACTGGAGCTGCAGGCCCAAAACCAGCGGCGCAAGGAAAAGGAGCGCGAGAAGGAACGGGCTGCGCTCCTTCAGCAGGCGTGGCTGGCACCTTTAACCGGTGGCTTCTCGTTGATTAAGTTTGTCAGGAAGCGGTTGAGAGAGGGATAGCCGGGGCGGCGTTCAAGGGCGGTCGGAAGGGGGCTTGAAACCCCGCCCTTCCGGTTTACGCGGTGAGAAATTCAGGCTAATTCTTCCCCCGGCTGGCCATATAACGCTTCACATTCACCAGAAGCTGCTCGGCCTGTGGCATGTTCTCCAACGCCTTTTCAACCGTGGGGTCGTACTCAAGCTGCAACTTCCTCGCTTCATCCTGGCCATAGACCACGCCAATCACCTGCTCGCGGAGATGCTGCTTGATGAAGACCAGGTTGTCCTGAAAGTCCCGATCCGTGAAGGGCACTTTTTCGGCCGCCAGATACTTCTGGAATTCCTGAATCACCGCATGATCCGCCTCAAAGTTCTCCGCAATGCTCATGTGTTTCGCCTTGAAATCGCGGGCGAAGTTGAAAAACACGTCGCGTGTCCACAGACTGCTCTGGAAGGCGTTGAGCTTGTTGTTGACGATGATATCCGGCGTGATACCGTCGCCGCCGTAGACCTCGCGTCCACCGTCGGTCAGTCGAACCTGAGTATGGGGGACTTTGACGGTGTCCGCATGATTGTAATAGTCCCACAGGGAAATGTTTGAATAGTCGCGCTGGATCAGCCGGCCGCTGGGCGTGTAATAACGCGCGGTGGTAAGCGCCAGGCCCGCGTGGTCGCTGAGTGGGTAGACGGTCTGAACAAGTCCCTTTCCGAAGCTGGGCTGGCCGACCACCAAAGCGCGGTCGTGGTCTTGAAGCGCTCCAGTGACAATCTCGGCGGCGCTGGCGGTGAAGTCATTGATGAGGACGACCATCGGATATTGTTCGCCCCTCTCGCCGTGCGTGGTGTAATAGCGCCGTTCGTCGGAATTGCGGCCGTAGTGGTAAACGATCAACTGATGCTTTTCCAGGAAATGGTCTGATACCTCCACCGCTTGCTGCAGCAGACCTCCGGGATTGTCCCGCAGGTCAAGAATTAAGCCTTTCATGCCTTCCGCCTGGAATTTCCTCAAGGCGGCGGTGAGCCCATCGTTGGTGCGTTCGTCAAATTTGCTGATGTGGATGTAGCCGATATGAGGCTGGATCATGAAAGCCAGATCCACGCTGGGCGCCGTGATTTCCGCGCGCGTGATGGCGAACTGCATGGGCTTGGGCACGCCCTCGCGGTCCACGGCGACGTGGACCACGGTTTCACGCGGCCCCATCAGCAACGCTGCGACCTGACGCACGTTCAGGCCTTCGGTCGGCTTGTTATCGACTTTAGTAATCACGTCTCCGGGCCGCAGTCCGGCGTGCTGGGCGGGTGAATCGGGCATGGGCTGAACCACGATGGTGATCAGGTGGCTGGCCTGGTTCAGGCGGGACATGATGGTCATGCCCACGCCGAAGTACTTTCCTTGCTGCTCTTCCTCGAGCCCGGCAAAATCCTTCGGGTTGAAGAAATTGGAATGCGGGTCGAGGGTGCGGAGCATGGCCGGAATCGCACCGACAGTCATGCTACCGGAGCTGCCGTAGGTGGGCCCGAAGATGCCCTCATCCGGCATGACGGGCGAAGCGTAATCCTGCTGGACCACGTCGTAGATGCGGGTGAATTTCTTCAGGCTGGCGTCCACGCCGGAGGTTTCATCACCGTTGGTCGCCTCCACACGCTTGCCGTAAATCCCGCCCAGGATAGTGCAGAGGATAATCGTACAAATGAGGAACCAGAACAGGCGCTGTTTGGGTTTCATCTTCGGAACGTGCCTCGCTCAGTTCGTATTATAGCGAAAGGCTCTTGCCGGACCTGCCAGACCTTGCAAGGCCGTGACCGACCCCCCGGTTGCGGCAAGCGGGATCAGGCGGTTCATCGTCAAACATCGGGCCGGCGGCAAGCGCCGCTGGCCTCGATCTTCACGCCGGGTTTGATAAATCGCAGTTGCCACACACACTCTCGCGGGCTGCTGAAAACCCTGGTTTGTCATGCAGAGCTCTTCGCCTATCATTCTGAGCGAAGACCTCATGGGCCTTCGGCCCACCACGTGGCATGAAAATGGCGTAGGAGCACCGCTTGCGGCGCCCTGGGCAGGGCAAGCCCTGCCCCTACGGCGGGACGCCGAGCAACGAGCGTATTTTCAACGCCGCATCCGGCTACTTTCACAGCAGCGAAGGATCCCGGCTTTTCTGCTCAGGGCAAACTACGCGAAGCATCTGCTTGTCTCATTGAAAATAAAAGGCACAAGTTCTTCGCCTCGCTCTGTATCACTTCCCCAGAGACTTTTTCAGCAACCTGCTACCGGGTCCGCGTCCTCAATAGGCGGGCTGCTTGCCTTTGCTCGCCATGTAGTGGCGGGCTTGGACCAGGAGCTGTTGGGCCTGGTCAAAGCTGCTTAGCGCCTTTTGAACCTCGGGGTCATTCTCGAGGGCGATCTGGTCCGCCTGGGTCTGACCGTAGATCGAAGCGACGAGGCGGGTGCGAATGTGTTGGCGGATGAAAGAGAGGTTATCGGCGAGTTCCTGGTCAGTGACCGCCACCTTCTGACTGTCCAGGTATTTCCGGAACTCTGCAGTCACCGCGTCATCCACTTTGAAATCGGGCGCGATGGTCTTGTGCACGCCCAGGAAGTGTTGGGTGAAACTGAAGAAGACGCCGGCATCGACCAGTCTTTCCTGAACTTTATTCAGGGTGGGGCTGGTGAAGCGGATGTCCGGACTGATGCCGCCGCCACCGAAAACCTCGCGCCCTCCATCGGTCAGCTTCATTTGCGTGTGGGGCGCAGGATCCTTCTCGGACCGGTTGTAGTAATCATAAAGTGAGACGTGGGAATAATCGCGCTGGATCAGCCGGCCGCTCGGCGTGTAGTAGTGCGCGGTGGTGAGTAACAGCATGGTGTGCTCGCTGAGCGGAAACTCGCTTTGCACAAGACCCTTGCCAAAGCTCGGTTCGCCGATCACCAGCGCCCGGTCGTGATCCTGCAGGGCGCCGGTGACGATCTCCGCGGCGCTCGCCGTGTAGCGGTTGATGAGCACAATGATGGGAAACGGATTGCCCGCCTCGCCGTGCTGCGCGACGTACTTCTTTTTATCGGAGCGGCGCCCCACGTGATAGACAATCAACTGGCCTTTCTCGAGGAAATGGTCGGAGACTTCCACCGCTTCGTTCAGCAGGCCGCCGGGATTGTCCCGGAGGTCGATAATCAGCCCCTGCAGGTTTTGCTCGCCGCCCAGCTTCTGCAGATCCGCGGAAAGCTCGTCGTTGGTGGTCTCGTTGAAGGAAGTAACGTGAAGATAGGCGATCCCGGGGCGCAGGAAAAAAACGTCGAGGACGCTTTGAGGCATGATCTTGGCGCGCGTGATGGTGAACTCCAGCGGCTTATCGTACCCTTCGCGGCCGACGGTGATGTGAACCACGGTTCCTTGCGGTCCCTTGAGCATGTCCGCGACGATGGTGCTATCCAGGTTGAAGGTCGATTTCCCGTCCACCGCCGTGATGATGTCGCCGGGCCGAAGTCCGGCACGAAATGCCGGAGAACCGGGAAGCGGCTGCACCACGTCGGTTTCCAGCTTGCCCATCTTGCCGATGCGGCCGGCAATGCGCATGCCGACGCCGTAGTATTTGCCTTGCATGTCCTCGCGGAGTTGCGCGAAGCGTTGCGGATCGAAGAAATTGGAATGCGGATCGAGGGTGCGGAGCATCCCGGGAATGGCGCCCAGGGTGTTCAACCCGTTGCCGGAGTCCGGGCCGTAAATCGCCCGGTTGGGCTTAACCGGGTCGGCATAGTTTTGTTCAATCAAGCCGTATACGTTGGTAAAAGTCTTCAAACCCTTCTGGATTGCGG
>JBOGKI010000114.1:0-10670 GCA_050745605.1 Terriglobia bacterium
GCGCTCATGAGCGCCGAAAACGATGTGGAATCAACAGCGGCGGTCACAGACCGCCGCTACAGAAACCAAACTGACCCACTACTGTAGCGGCGGTCGAAGTTTATCCTGCCAGGGACCGCCGGTCTGGACGCCGCTCATAGAGCGCCGCTACAGAGAAGGCAGTCACTATCATTGGCAATCCTCAATAGCCAACCGCTCAGCACCCTGACCCATGGATCCCAAAGTTGAGGTAAGATGACGGCCTATGAACACTCAAACCCAACCAGCGGCACCTGACCCTGGCCGGCAATTGCTGCGGCATACGGTGGCAACACTCGCTTATCGCGGCGCAAAGGTGGTTCGCGGCGCGCCCGCAGGTTTCGCGGAGTTTCGTGCTTTCGAAGGGACGCGGACTCCCGGCCAGCTTCTGGCGCATATCGGTGATCTTCTGGATTGGGCGCTGGCCATGTCGCAAGGAAAGCAGGAATGGCGCGACTCCGACCCGTTGCCGTGGCAAGAGGGCACGCAGCGGCTCTTCACCGCCCTCCGGGCGTTCGACGATGTCCTGGCGTCCGGCGAGCCATTACAAGCTTCTGCTGAAGGACTGTTTCAGGGGCCGATTGCAGACGCGCTGACCCACGTGGGGCAGATTGCCATGCTTCGCCGCATGGCGGGTTCGGCGGTGCGGGGTGAAAACTACTTCGGCGCCAAGATTGCCGCTGGCCGCCTGGGGCCTGAGCAAGCCGCCCCGGTTTTCGAGTTTGATTGAGTGGTCAGCGACGGGCGATAGACAGCGTGATAAGTAATTGCGCGTTGCGGCCCGGCGGGTCCAGTTGCCTCAAGACTTCAGTTGAAGACACAGGACGGTAAGATCATCCGTCTGTGGAGCGTTCCCGGCAAAGTTCTGAACTTCGGTCACGACGAGCCTGCAAATCTCCCGCGGATGCTCAGTATAGTGGCTCTGGACAAGCTGTTCGAAGCGTGAATCCCCGAAAAAATCCCGATCCCCGTTTTGCGCCTCGGTGACGCCGTCGGAAAAAACCAAGAGCTTTTCACCGGGGCCTAGCTGCAGGGATTCCGCCTGGAAAGTAGCGTTTGCGAAGAGGCCGACCGGGAAACTGGAGGAGCCGAGCGTCACCGTGCTCCCATCCGGCCGCAGCAGGATCGGCGGAACGTGTCCGGCATTGACGAACTGCAAGTTTCCCTGCGGATCAACGACCCCGTAAAACATGGTGGCGTACATTTCCGCAGGCGTGCGGTCGTAGAGGAAGGCATTTACCCGCGCGAACAAATCGGCAAGGCTGGGATTGCCGGAGGCCACTCCGGTGAAAATGCCCTGTAGCGTGACGGCCATCATGGCGGCGGGCAATCCCTTGCCGGAAACGTCGGCGACGGTGATGCCGTAACGGTCGCCGGGGAGCGGCACCACGTCATGATAGTCGCCGCCCACCGTCTGGCAGGACATGGTGAGGGCGTGCATGTCAAGGTAATTGGCCTCCGGCAACTGGCGGGGCAGGAGACTCTGCTGAATGCTGCGCGCCAGAGCCAGGGCCTGCTGGTCGCGCTCCTGTTGCCGGGCGATGCGAAACAGGCGCGCGTTTTCGATGACGGTGGCGCCTTCGATGGCGAGCGTCTGAAGCACCTCGCGGTCCAGGCTGGTGACCGACGCCGGCCGTGTGTGGCTGTCCAGATAAAGCACCCCGAGCAGCACCGGCAGCGCCTGGCTGACCGTCTCCCCGCTCTCTTCTTCCAGCACCGGCAGCTTCAGGAGGGGCACGGCGACAATGCCGCGCGCCGCGCTGCTGATCAGGCCGGTTTCCTGGGGGGCGAGCCCGGTACCAATCTCCTCCAGCAACACTTCCTCCAGGCCCGTCTCCGCAACGCGTTCCACCACCGTATGCGAGTAATCATCCAAGCCGGATTCCAGAAATACGCCGCGCCGGTCGCGCGCGATGCGCAGGTGAAGCTCACGGTTGTTGGAGGAGAGAAACAGCAAGCCGCGCTCCGTGTCGGTCAGCCGCAGGGCGGTATCGAGAAGCGTGGTGAGGACCTCGTCGAGCGCCGGAGCACGGTTCAACATGCGCGCCATTTCCAGCAGCACGCTGAGGTGACGCAGTTGCGGCGCCGGTCCGGCCGCCGCCTTCTCCAGCTTTTCGAGCATGCCGGGCAGAATGGCTTCCTCAATTTTGAAGGTGAGCGCGTAGGTGTCGGTCAGGCCCAGACTGATGCGGTCGCCGCTCCGCAGCGGCGCGCAACCGTTGATCAGCTTCTCATTCACCACCGTCCCGTGGCGGCTGCCCGTGTCCTCGATGGAGTAGCCGTTGGCGTCCTGCAGAATGCGCGCGTGGCGCCGGGAGATGCGATTGTCCAGCAGGACCAGATCGTTATCACTTTGGCGGCCGATGGTGAAGGGAGCGTGTAGAATCTCCACTTCGCGGTCGGCGCCGGAAATGTCACGAACCACCAATTTGGCAGATGTCCCTGGCATGGCTAGGCGCTTCGAGCGGCAGCTAACGCCAGAGTATAGCAGAGTTCCGGGGAGCGGAAGATGGCCAATCTGGTCTTTCGCTTTGCGCAACACAACCCCATTCGTGGAGACCCACGGCCCCCAATGCCCTTGACATAGGCTGCTGACCATTTTACACTTGGCATAGTCTAACTATGCTACGGAGTGACGATTTGCATCGAGACGAGATTCCGCCTGGAACGCTCTATCTGCTGATCTTGAAAACTCTGGCGCGCTTCGGCGAAATGCATGGATATGAGATCGCCAATTCGATTCAGCGGATCTCGGATGACGTTCTCCAAGTCGAAGAGGGATCGCTGTACCCGGCGTTGCAGCGGATGCTCATTAAGGGATGGGTGACCGCGAAGTGGGGCACGACGGCTGGAAACCGCCGCGCTCGTTACTACCAACTGACTGCAGCGGGCCGCAAACAATTGGCCGCCGAGATGTCGCAGTTCGAACGCGTCATCGGAGCGATCACACGGGTGATTGAGGCTGTCTGAAAGGAACTCCATGAACGGGCTGCGCGAACTCGCAAGACGGCTCAAGATGCTGACGCATCGCCGCCAATTTGACGCGGACCTCGCAGAGGAGATGCGTCTGCATCTGGAGTTGCGCCAGCAGGAACAACTCCAGTCCGGCATGACCGCGGACGATGCTCGGGCCGCCGCTCGGCGCAGATTTGGCAACGTAACTTCCTTGAGGGAGCGAAGCCACATGGCGTGGGGCTGGGAATGGTTCGAGCATCTGGCCCAGGACGTTCGCTACGGCCTCCGCATGCTTCGCAAATCTCCCGGCTTCACCGCCGTCGCCATCATTACCCTGGCGCTCGGCATCGGCGCCAACACCGCGATTTTCAGCATCGTGGATGCGGTGCTTTTGCGATCGCTTCCGTATCCTGATCCCAATCAACTCGTCCTGATGTTCGATGTGCCGCTGCAACAGCCAGACGCGCTGTCGGGTATTTCCTACAGGGACTTCACCGAGTGCCGCGAGCAGAACCGCGTGTTCAGCGAGATGGCGGGAAATTCATTTCACGATCTCACATTGACCGGAACGGGCGAGCCGTCCATTGTGAACACCGCGGCCGTGACGCCGGAGATCTTTCCTCTGCTGGGCGCAAAGCCTCTCGCGGGCCGCACGTTGCTGCCCGAGGATGGTAAGCAAGGCGCGGCACCCGTGGCTGTTGTGAGCGAAAATCTCTGGCGCAGCCACTTCGCTGCGAATCCGGATCTGATCGGCCAATCCATCAACTTGGACATGCGTTCGTTCACCGTTGTCGGGATCCTGCCGGCGAGCTTTCACTATCCTGACGGCTCTCCCCGCCAGGACGTATGGATTCCGATCGCGCAGGACCCGCTGTTCGGACCTTTGCTGTCGCGGCCCGGCGTGCCTGCGCTGGGTGGGATTGGCCGGCTTAAGCCGGGAATTTCCTTGGAGCAAGCTCAGGCGGAGATGAACACACTCGGAGCCCGGCTGGCCAAGGAATTTCCCGCACAAGATTCCGGATTGACGATTCGGATTCAGCCCTACCGGCAGGCGGTGGTCGGGAACGTGAAATCCGCGCTGCTGATTTTGCTGGGCGCGGTTGGCCTGGTCCTATTGATCGCTTGCGCCAATATTGCGAACCTGCTTCTGTCGCGCGCCACTTCTCGCGGGAGAGAAATTGCAGTGCGAATCGCGCTGGGGGCGGGGCGCGCACGCATTGTCCGGCAATTGCTGACCGAAAGCGCCTTGCTGGGCTTGCTCGGCGGAGTTGCCGGTGTGCTTCTGGCATGCTGGGGTGTCTGGAGTCTCCGGCCTTTTTTGCCGCCCGACGTGACCCGGATCAGTTCGATTCATGTCGGAGGCTCAGTCCTTGTGTTCGCACTCTTGTTGTCTCTTGCTGCCGCACTGGCGTTTGGACTGGCACCCGCGCTGCTCGCTACCCCATCCAATTTGCAGGCAAACATCAAAGAGGGCGGCGAGCGTACTGGCCAGCGTGGCGGCCAGCATGTGCGGAGTTTCTTGGCCATCGCGGAAATTTCGCTGGCCATGGTGCTTCTGGTCGCGGGCGGCCTGCTCATCCGCAGCTTTGCGCTGGTCACGTCGGTCAATCCAGGCTTCGATCCAAAGGATGTCATAAGAGCCGAGGCCTCGCTTCCGCAATTTCAATATTCGACGCCGCAGCAATGGACCGCTTTCTCGAACGAGTTGCTGGCACGCCTCCATGCGCAGCCCGGTTTGCGAGGTTCCGCTCTGGCGGCTCCGCTGCCCATGGACCGCCAAGGCGAAGCCAACTTCGGGTTCACCATTGTAGGAAATCCTCCGCTCCCTCCCGGCAAATCCCCTACCGCCGACTACGCGACGGTGAGTCCCGATTATTTTCGCGTGATGCGAATTCCGCTGCTGCGGGGCCGTTTTTTCTCCGAGCAGGATTTGCCGTCCAATCCGAAGGTAGCGCTCATCAGCGAAGCGCTGGCGCGGCGTTATTTCCCGAACCAGGACCCCATCGGAAGGCAAATGAGATTTGGATTTCCGCCAAACAGCAAGGTGTCGCGCGAAATCGTCGGCGTCGTCGGCGACGTGCGGGATGCGGCGCTTAGCCGGAAACCCGGCCCGATGATGTATGTGCCCTTCGCTCAGGCGCCTCTTTGGGGAGGGGAGGTCGTTGTAAGAAGTTCGTTGAGCGCATCGAGCGTGGCCGCCGGCATTCGCCAGGCGGTTCACTCCATTGATAAGGACCTGCCCGTGACGGATGTCGAATCTTTCCCGGACGCGCTGGGCGCGTCGGTCGCGCAGGAACGATTCCGCACTTTGCTTCTTGGATTGTTCGGCGCGATCGCGCTGGCGCTTGCCGCGGTCGGAATCTTCGGTGTCATCTCGTATTCGGCGTCGCAGCGCACGCACGAAATCGGCATCCGCATGGCTCTTGGCGCCCAGCAGCGCGACGTGTTGCGGCTGATTTTAGGGCAGGGAGCGAAGCTTGCATTGCTTGGCGTAGGCGCCGGAGCCGCGGCGGCGCTTCTGCTCACGCGCTTGATGGCCAGCCTGCTTTATGGAGTTTCGGCGACGGATCCGCTGACCTTTGGCGCCGTGGCCATCGTTCTGCTCGGCGTTGCGGTGACTGCCTGTCACATCCCCGCGCGGCGGGCGGCGAAAGTGGATCCCATGGTGGCGCTGCGACACGAGTGATGTAGCGTCGGCGTCCTCGCCTGCCGTGCTGTAGAACGGGCCCGGCTGAAGCCGGCCTCTACGTCACGCGCGATCCTGGATCGAGCCGTGAACCTGTCGGGTCACTCGGATCGTAGCGGCGCCCTTCAGGGCGGCATTTTTATGTGCCGGACTAAAGAGTCTGGGTGACAACTCGGAGATCGAACTGGGAATCAACAACTTACACACAAGGATATCCCTGTAACCTATTGATTTCTCGTTGGCGAAGCCAGTTGTCACACAGACTCTAAAGCCCGCCGCTGCGTTTCGATGCACCCCAGGCTTGTGGAAACGAATCTCGCCTCCGTTCACGCGCATCACCCGATCGCCATTCACAGCGATGCCTAGCGACACGCCGATTTTGGATTTTCGGTTGGCGATTTTGGACTGACGAGTTTCCGACCTCGATTTTCGAGACCCGCTTACTGCCTTCCGCCTGCTACCTTTCGGTCCCTGCCTATCGCTTTTGTCCTGGCCGCTTTTCCGGGCGCTAGCCATTTGGCGGATGTGCGGCCATTCCGAAACCGCTAAGCTGAACTGGTTCGGACCCTACCTGGGGTTCGGCGAATCCAATGAGAAAGTGGTGAAAATTCATGGCAACAGAAAAACTCACAAGTTTCGAAGCACTCTCCGGCGAAATCGCGGCTGCGGTTGAAAAAGCCGCAGCCAGCGTGGTGGCGATCCGCGCCAGGCGGCACGCGCTCTCCAGCGGCATCCTCTGGCGCGAAGACGCCGTCGTTACCGCTCATCACACGGTAAGGCGTGATGAGGGCATCGAGGTGTTGCTGCCGGATGGGAGCGCCGCTGCGGCCAGACTGGCCGGCCGCGACCCGAGCACTGATCTCGCGGTGTTGCAGGTGACCGGAGCGAGCGCCAAGCTTGCCGAGAGGGGAGAAGCCGCGCCGCTCAAACCCGGACATCTGGTGCTGGCGGTAGGCCGCGTGGAAAGCGGACCGCGAGCCAGCCTGGGCGTGCTGGGTGTCGCCGGAGGACCGTGGCGCACTTGGCGCGGCGGTGAAGTGGAGCGCCTGCTGCGCGTGGAAATTGACTTGCATCCCACGCTCTCCGGGGCAGCTCTGGCCGATGGAAGCGGCCGCATTCTGGGCATGCTCACCGCGGGCCTTTCCCGCACGCGCGCCGTGGCGATTCCCCCGGCCACCATCGATCGTGTGGTGACGGCGCTTCTCGAAAAGGGTCATATTCCGCGCGGCTACTTGGGACTGGGACTCTATCCCGTGCTGGTTCACGGTGAGGGTGAGGAAGCAACTGCGCAGCCCGGAGGCCACGGTGCCGTGGTGGTGAGCATCGAGCCCGGAGGCCCGGCCAGCCAGGCCGGGGTGCTGGTGGGTGACGTAGTTGTGAGCCTGGACGGTAAGGCCGTGAAGGACACCAGCAACGTCCAGGAATTGCTGGGACCAGGAGGCGTGGGCAAGACTGTTGCCGCTGCCGTGATGCGCGGAGGCAAGCCCCTGGCGTTGCAGATCAAAGTAGGCGAGAGGCACCATCCACGCTGAATCCAGCTTGAGTAAAGAGTCGAACGAACCTGCATGAGGTCTCGAACTTTATGCGCAGCGTCACAAGTAATCGCGCATTTCCGCGCTGTAGCGGCGGTCTATGACCGTCGAAGTTCTTGAGAAATCAAGAACGGCAGTCATAGACCGCCGCTACAGACTCTGAAGCCGTGCCCTGACGATGGAGCGTCAATGATCCGAGTGCTGATTGTTGCGGGACCGGAAGTGGAGCGCGCTGAGCTTGAGGCCGTGGTGAGTGCCGGCGGCGGCATGGAGCTTGCGGGAAGCCTGGGTGAAGCGCAGGAACTTCCGCAAGCTATGGATGAAAGCGAACCCGACGTGATTGTCTTTGCCGGAAACGGCAGGGCTGAGCCCGACGCCGATGCAGAGGTGGTTCTCTCCGCTTGGCGAGCGGCCTCGCCTGCCTCCGCCCGGCCGGAGGGGCCGGCCTTGGTCGTCCTCGCAGAAGAGATCGAGCCCCGCCAGATGGCGGACGCCGTGCGCGCCGGCTCATTCGCCTTGCTCCCTCTCGATGCCTCCACCCGTGAGATCCGAGCCGCCGTCGAAGCAGTTGTGGCAGGCCTTGTGGTTCTTCATCCGGCGTTCGCTGACGCTGCGGCCGCACGGTCCGCGCCGCCCATGCCGCACCTGCGTGGAGTATCCCTGACCGCCCGCGAGGTTGAAGTCCTGCGCTGGATCGCGGCGGGATTCGCCAACAAGGAGATTGCCGCCAAGCTTGAAATTTCCGAACACACCGTGAAGTTTCATATCGCTTCCATCTTCAATAAGCTTGATGTCTCAAACCGCGCCGAGGCGGTGAGCAGTGGCATGCGCCTGGGACTGATCATGGTCTAGGGCTGCGGCGCAGCGCCCTTGGGTGGCGCCCACACCCATACGCGCTCTGTTTTCAGCTTCATCAAATCCGGCAATGAACATCCCGCAAGTCTCGCTGATCTGCCAAGGACCGTTGAACCAACTCGACACCACTCATCAGTTGCCAGCATCAAAGATGATGAAGAATGATACCTTCATTTTGACATGTGGCTTGGTCATCGACTGAACGCCGGTCACGAACTGGTATGACTGATCATGATCGACCCAGCAAGCTCATAGGCCTCGGAACCGCGCCGGCAGGCGAGGGTGGTTATCAGTTCAACGTTTGGGCCCCGCGGATCGACAGAGTCGAAGTGCGGATGATCGCTCCTCAGCGCCGGATTTTCCGTTTGGAGAAGAGGGAACAGGGTTACCATACCGCCGTGATCGACGGGATCGCGGCGGGAGATTGTTACGTTTATCGCCTCGCCCCGGGGGTGGAACGGCCCGATCCGGCCTCCCGTTTTCAACCCAGGGGAGTTCACGGGCCCTCGCAGATCATCGATGCCGGGGCATTCTCATGGGATGAAGATGATTGGCGGGGTCTTCGGCTCGAAGATTACGTGATCTACGAGCTTCACGTGGGAACCTACACTCCGGAGGGGACTTTTGAGGCGATCATCCCTTACCTCGAAGAAATCAGGTCGCTGGGTGTGACGGCTCTCGAAATCATGCCCGTCGCACAATTTCCCGGAGACCGCAACTGGGGGTACGACGGTGCTTATCCTTTCGCGGTGCAGAACACTTATGGCGGCCCGACGGGATTGCAACGGCTGGTGAATGCGTGCCACCGGCGAGGACTGGCGGTTGTGCTGGATGTGGTTTACAACCATCTGGGACCGGAAGGCAACTATCTTGAAGATTTCGCGCCCTATTTTACAGATCGGTATCGCACTCCCTGGGGAGCGGCCATTAACTTCGATGGTCCCGGCAGCGATGAAGTGCGGCGTTACTTCATGGAGAATGCACTCTACTGGATCAAAGAATTCCGGATTGACTCCCTTCGTTTGGACGCCATTCACGGCATCTTTGATTTCAGTGCTCATCCATTTCTGAGCGAACTTTCCGAAGCGGTTCACGCTTTTGCGCGGAGTTCAGGCAGAAACATCAATCTGATTGCCGAGAGTGACCTGAACAACGTCCGGGTGCTGCGCGGTCCGGAGGCCGGTGGATACGGCCTGGACGCTCAGTGGAATGATGATTTTCATCACTCGCTGCACGTTCTGTTGACGGGCGAGCGGGCAGGCTACTATCAAGACTTTGGCAGGGTGGAGCATCTTGCCAAGGCCCTAACGGAAGGCTTTGTTTACTCCGGCCAGTATTCGCAATTCCGGAAACGCCGCCACGGAAGCTCTTCCCGGGAAGTCGGCGCCGGGCGCTTCGTAGTCTGCAATCAGAATCACGATCAAACCGGTAACCGCATGTTGGGTGACCGGCTGGCCACACGGGTGTCCTTTGAATCGCTGAAGCTCGCCGCAGGGGCCGTCATTTTATCGCCCTTTATCCCGCTGCTCTTCATGGGAGAGGAGTACGGTGAGACGGCCCCATTCCAATATTTCATCAGCCATTCAGATCAAGAGCTTATCAAGGCCATACAAAAGCGGCGGCGCGAAGAGTTTGCGTCCCGGGGGTGGCCAAACGAGGCGCCGGACCCCCAGGATGAGTCAACCTTCTTCGCTTCAAAGCTCAACCCCAGCCTGCGCCTTGTCGAGCCCCATCGCACGCTGCAGGAATTCTATCGGGAATTAATACGGCTTCGCAGCCAACACGCGCCTCTGAGCCACTTGAGTAAAGAATCTTGTGAAGTCACCACGTTCGAAGCAGAGAAAGTCCTGGGCCTGCGCCGTTGGAAGGGTCGCGCCGAGGCTCAGTTGATTTTCAACTTCAACGCTGGAGACACCACAGCGGTGACGTTGCCCCTGCCGCGTGGAATTTGGCAAAAAGCGTTGGACTCCTCGGAGGAACGCTGGCGCGGGCCCGGCAGTCTGCTCCCGGCCGCATTCGATTCCGAAGGACAGATCAGACTGAGACTGCCTCCAACCACCTTCGTTGTCCTGTTCCACAATTCGATCCAGGAGTCAGCATGAAATACGTTTGCATTCATGGCCATTTTTATCAGCCTCCGCGCGAGAACCCCTCGCTCGAAACCGTTGAGTTGCAGGACTCCGCCTACCCTTACCATGACTGGAATGAGCGGATTACCGCGGAGTGCTACGCCCCCAATGCGGAATCTCGCATCATGGACGCAGAAAATCGGCTGGTACAGATTGTGAACAACTACGAACACATCAGCTTCAATTTTGGCCCCACGCTTCTTTCCTGGATGGAAGTGAATGCTCCGAAGGTGTACGCCTCCATAATTTCCGCCGACCGGGCCAGCCAAGATCGATTTTCCGGCCACGGCTCCGCCCTGGCGCAGGCTTACAACCACATGATCATGCCACTGGCCAATGCGCGGGATAAGTACACGCAAGGGGTTTGGGGGATCCGCGACTTTGAGCGCCGCTTTGGCCGTCAGCCCGAAGGGATGTGGCTGCCGGAGACCGCGGTGGACCTTGAAACGCTGGAGATGCTGTCGCAACTGGGGATCAAATTCACGATTCTTGCCC
>JBOGKI010000115.1:0-10542 GCA_050745605.1 Terriglobia bacterium
GATCCAGCCGGTGGGCGTAGGCGAAATCAACAGGCTCAATCTGCCGGATGCCCTCCACCGGAATCTCCCGCACCGGGATCACCTCGCCAAAGCAGACCATGGAAAGGATGGCGATTTTGTAACGAGCGTCAAAGCCCTCGACATCGAAAGCGGGATCGGGCTCCGCGAATCCCTCACGCTGAGCTTCCGCCAGCGCCTCCGCAAAGCTCACCTGGCGGCGCTCCATCTCGGTCAGGATGAAATTGGTGGTACCGTTCAGGATGCCGTAAACCGCCGCGAAACGCTCGCCCGACAATCCCTCGCGAATGGCGTGCAGGATGGGGGTTCCGCCCGCCACGCAAGCCTCAATGCCCAGATTGGTGCCGGTGGCGCGGCTGAGCTTCAAAAGCTCCATGCCGTGTTCGGCCACCACCTGCTTGTTGGCCGTCACCAGATGCTTTCCGGCGCCAAGCGTGGCTCGCGCGATGCTCAGGGCGGTGGCCTTGTCACCCACCAATTCAATCACAATGTCAATGTCCGCGTCAGCGACGACTTGTTTCCAGTCCGTCGTGATTTCCACGGGCGGCTTCACCCACGAAAGGTCCTTCTTGTGGATCGACCGGGAGCACACGGTCTTGAGCTCGAGGCGGCAGCCCAGCCGCCTTTCGATCTCTTGCTGGTGTTCGAGAAAAACCTTGGCCGTGCCGGTCCCCACCGTTCCAACACCAATCAGACCGAGAGTAATGACGCGTTTTTGTTCCGGTCTCTTCATGGAATCTTCACGGCCTTCGTTTCCCGGACCGTTCTTCCGGTGAAATCTCAGTTGCTAAACGCAAAAGGGTATTTCATTTCCAATAGCATTGAAGGCCGTCGAAGCGCAAGAAAAACTGCGCGGGGGTAAGGAGACGGGTGCTGGTGTCATGTGAAACTTTTTGGGCTGGAGGCTATATTACAGTACTGTTACGAGAGGAGATGACGCATGAAGCATCCCTGCATTGAGGTTCCGCTGTTAGCCCTCGCAGTCGTTGGCACGATAATCGTCCTACTTTGCCGATTGGGGACCACAGTGAGAACAACCGATAAGGATGGCAAGGCTGAAGGAGGGCATCAAGGTAAGAATGATCCAGCTAATTGCCGTTCTGATTCTGGTTCGCGTCATCGCTATTCTAGCGATTGAAGGTTACCTGACGGGAGAAGGTACCGGAACCATCATGGGAGCTATCGCCGGCTACGCGCTTGGCGGCATCACAGCGGCAGTCCCCAAGAGATAGCACGTCCGCCCCCACTTAGTTTTGAAATGACACCAGTATCGAGAGATACGGCTCTAACTTCCGGTGGCAGCAAGAGCAGCCTGAGATGCCGGAACCGAGGGGTGCAATTCCGAAGACTTGACGGCCTCCCAGCAGGACTTTTCGCGGAGAAGTTTAGAAACGAGGGCGTAATGCATGGCGTGGCCGCCACGCTCCGCCACGAGATGCCCGAGTAGGGGCAGGCCCAGCATGGCGAGGTCGCCGATGAGGTCCAGAATTTTGTGCCGACAGAATTCATCTGCGAAGCGCAGGCCATCTTCATTCATGACCCCGTCGCGCGTTAACACCACCACGTTTTCGAGCGACCCGCCACGCACCAGCTTGTTCTTACGCAGCATTTCAACTTCTTCCAGAAAGCCGAAGGTCCGAGCTGGAGCAATTTCCGAAACATAATCACTCGATCCGGCTGTATATTCAAAAGTCTGTTGGCCAATCAGTGGATGCGCGAAATCAATCTGGTAGGTCATGCGGAATTCGTCCGCAGGGTAAATAGCGATCCGCTTTAACCCTTCGATCACTTCAACCGGTTTTACGATTCTGGCATAGGTGCGAAGAGCACGCTGCTGCTTCAAGCCGGCCTGACTGACCAGGGCAGCAAATGGTTGGGCGCTGCCATCCATGATCGGCACTTCAAGGTTGTCCAACTCGGCGATGGCATTGTCCACGCCCAGCCCGGCCAGTGCGGAAAGCAAATGCTCCGTCGTAGAAATCAGAACGCCTTTACGCATCAAACTCGTGGCGTAACTGACCCGCGCCACATTCGCGGCTTTGGCTTCGATGGTGAAGCCGTCAAGATCGGTTCGCCTGAAGGTGATGCCGGTGTTGGAAGCGGCTGGCAGAAGCCGAAGATTAACAGGAACACCGGTGTGTAGCCCAATGCCGGTGGCAGCGACCGGGGCAGCCAGCGTGTGCTGGAACTTCCAGGTGACGTCGTTCATAGACCTTGAGATCGAGCAAGATGCTTGCCAAACATGACTGTTACATGGAGCATTAATCCTCAATAACATAAAGCTTAACTAGTTTATAAACATGGCTTGTGCCTGTGTCAAAAACACCACAGACTCTGTTTACAGACCGACACGGTGACTGCACCCTGAGTCGAAAGATCAGACTACGGATCGCCGGTTCCCGCCCCCAACTTGCCTTTCAACCAGGACTCGCGGATTTTGACTTCATCCAGCGTTGCCTTCGGAAATTCTTTAATGGAGTATTGCCAAGCCGAGGGCGGGTCCAGCTTTACGGAAATTCGCAGCCTCTTTCCATACCGCTGCACCGTGAAGGGCACCACCGCTCCTGCCGGATACATCTTCAAGCGGTCTTCGAGGCTGGTGGTGGCCAGCGAGAGCTCGTCAACGGCGATCAGCACATCATCGCGGCTCAGGCCGGCGCGGTCCGCTGCGCCACCGGGAATTACCGAGGCGATCTTTTCGCCCAAGTCGGTAGATTGCACCAGAACGCCAAGCGATGGCGGCGCTCCTGGCTCCAGAGTTCGCATCAACTTCAAGCCGGCGCGTTTGAGAACGTCATCATAAGGCAGCGGTTGTGTTCCGCGAATGTAGTCCTGAAAGAATTTCGAAAAGTCGCTTCCTGAAACCACATTCAAGGCGTTCAGCACGTCGTCTTCACTGTAGCCACGGCCGGGCCCATAATAGGTTGCGGGCGGCGCTTCGTAACACTGGTGATAGAGGTACCGCATGACATCGTTCAGCGATTTGGCTCCGCCGGTGCGGGAACGGACCTCAAGGTCCAGCAACATACCCAGCAGCGTCCCTTCGTTGTAATAGGAGATGGTGGCGTTGGCAAAATTCGTCTCTTGCATTTGCGGCGCGCGGTCGTAGAACCACGCGTGGAAGCTTGAACTCTCGGCGGACATCAGTCCTTTTCCGGGCTCATTCTCAAAATGCTGGACTTCATGCGCCAACTGGTTGAGAAATTTATCCTGGCGCCAGATGCCGGCGCGGAGCAGATTCCAATAGCCAAAGTAGCTGGTAACGCCCTCCGCCAGCCATAGCGACGGCGTGTAAACCTCTCGTGTGTAGTCGAAGGGGCCTAGCCCTTTCGGACGCAGGCGCTTGACGTTCCAGAGATGGAAGAATTCGTGGGCTGCAGTCTGGATAGCATCGGTGACGGCGGAGTCCGAAAGCTCATTGCGGATCATGATCTCGGTAGAATTCAGGTGTTCCATTCCGTCGCCTAGATCAATGTAGGGCGAAAAGTGAAAAATGAAGGTATACGCGTCGAAGTCCGGGGCGGGCATCATTCCCATTTCAGCGTTTACCACTTTCTCGATCCCGTCGACGAGCTTTGCCATCGGCTCTGAAATATCCGCCTGCTCGCCGTTATAGGCATGAACCGCCACCCGGAAGGTCTTGCCGTGATCCTGGAAGGTTGCAACCTGGCAGTGGGTGGAGATTTCCATGGGCGTGTCAACGAGCCGGTCATAATTCAGGACGTGGAACTCGTGATCGGTGGTGGACAGCGTGAAACCATCAATCACCTTTATGTCCTTCGCCCAATCCGCCGGAGTTTCAACCGTGAGATCAATCGGGTCGCGCTTGTGGCCGGCAATGTACATGTACACGGAAGCGCCGTTGACGTTGGCGTGAGTGGGATCAAATTGGGAGAAGGACCCCGTCAGGTCGTTTTCATAGGCGCGGTAGGTGATGCGCACCTGGCCATCCGCGCCGCGCGTGGTCACTCGCCAGGTTTGCTTGTCCGCGCTCACCCACGGTAGCGGCTGACCTTGCGCGCCCACCGCCTCGAACTGCTGGATGTTCTTTGCAAAATTGTAAATGGCGTAGCGGCCCGGCGCCCACGCCGGCAGCACGAAATCGATGAAGGGACTGGACACGCGGGAGGCGTCAATTTCAACGTCGATGATGTGACTCGTGGGACGCAGAAGGCGCAAGTGATATTGCAACTCGAGAGGCGTTGCGGTGTTGTTTTCCTGCGCCGGTGCTGCACGCGCGCAAAGCACCATGGCGAGACTCAGCAGTAAGCCGCTGCAACGCCTGTGCCGGAGTGTGTGCCAAACTCGCATCCGAGGCGCGCCCGCCACGAACTCCAGGCTGATCCTCCGGCTTGGCGCTGGCGCCCTAACCTCGCTCAAAATCCACCTCCAAAACTCGGGAATTCCTCGATGCCGGCGGTGGAACAGTTTGACGTGAAGCCAAACCGTGCCCGGCTGAAGCCGGCCTCTACTTTACGCGCCAACACCGGCGTACGCGGATCGTAGCGGCGCCCTTTAGGGCGGCACATTGATCTTGCGCGTCCCTGAAATGGCAAGGGGAACGGCTGGGTGCCTTCATGGGCCCGCGGCGGGCGTCAGGGTCAAGCGGTGCACGGCATGGCTGTCAACCGCTTGATCGCTGAAGAGCATTGGAAAGCTCGTGCCGTCATACCAGGCGTTGAACTGGTCCTTATAGTAAGGGCTGGTGACCTGACCCGATTCACCCAGCGTGATGTTCTGAACCGAGTTCTCCAAGTCCGCGAAGTCAACGACCATGCGCATGGAGGGGCCATGCGATGAAGTGGTAGCTTTGACCGTGGTCGAGGTGCCCGACTGCAGGAAGGGGCCGACGTCAAAGATCCGGCCAAGCAGCGGCAGGGCCCCACTCAGCGGATGGTGGAAAGTGAGCGGATTGGCTCGGCCCCATTCCCAATCCGAACGGTTGTCCGTATGGATGGTGGCGGGAATTCTTTCAACCGCTTCCTGGACGCTGCGCATCAGAGTCTGGCTGAAGTTTTCGTCGCCCGACGGCAGCCAGCGCGTCAAGTTGTTGTCAATGACGTTCTGCAGGAACACGGTTCCCATCGCCCAGTTCATGCTGGCCAGGTCCGCGCCCAGCTTGGGCGTTAAAATGCGCTCCCGCAACACCTGGTTGGTCAGGCGGCAGACGAGCGTCGCGCCCGACGTCTCGCGCGCCTGCCCGTCCCAATCCACCAGCAGACCGAGCGCATACTGAGCGTCCGCCGTGGTGGGCGGATTATCATGGGCGGCGAGTAAAAGCCGCCGGGCAAGCCAGGAATCATCGAGCGTCTGAATATCCATCTGAATGCGCTGCATATCTCCCACGCTGAAGTGATTGCCGGACTGAAGCAGATGGAAAATGCGCGCGGTGCGATAGGGCGATGACTCCCAATTGCGCGTGATCAGGTAAGGATAACCGTCGGGCACCACGCGGCCGTTCGCCGTGGCGATGATTCCAACCGCAGGGTTGTAGCTTTGCGGCAAGTCCTCAAAGGGAATATATCCATTCCAATCGTAGTCATCGGTGTTGCCGGGAACGGGCACGCTGCCATCGCCCTTCTTGCGGATCGGAACAATCCCCGCCGCGTAATAGCCGATGTTTCCGCCGGCGTCGGCATAGACGAAGTTCTGCATGGGACCGGGGAAATCCCGCAGAGCGTCCGTGAATTGCCGCCAATTTTGGGCCTCATTCAGCTTCAGGAACGGAAATTTGATGCCCTCGGGCTCGAGGACGGTCCATTCCAGCGCCAGGTTGCGGCCGCCATTGTGGGAAACGATCGGGCCGTGTCGGGTCTCAATCACGCGAAGGTGATAATCCGACCGGCCACGCACCTTGATGACCTCATCCCTGATTGTGGCTTTCACCCATTGGCCGTCGTGCTGATATTCACCCGCATTCTGGGGATTGAAGGTTTCAATAAACAGGTCCTGCACGTCAGGCCCGGTATTGGTCATGCCCCAGGCGATACTTTGGTTGTGGCCAATGATCACCAGCGGCAGCCCCGGCAAACTAACGCCGGTGACGTCCAGGCCCGGAGCCTTCAGGTGGATCATGTACCAAACGCTGGGAATGCTGTGGTGCAAGTGCGGGTCGTTGGCAAGCAGCGGCTTGCCGGAAGCCGTGTGCGCGCCGCTCACCACCCAGTTGTTGCTGCCCAGCGCCGGCGGTTCCAAAGCGCCTTCCGGAAGCTCGGCCATGGCGGCGCCAAACATCACGTCTTCCGCCGAGAGGACTCGTCCGGTTGCGGCGTTCGGGACTACGTTTGGTATGACCCGGGCTTTGATTGCGGCTCCGCGGGGTTGCGCGGCTGGGTCTGGCACAGGAGCGGCCGACGCCCTGTGCCGGCGTGTTGAGCGTTTCCTTCGCCGGACGCGCGCCGGTTTTCTCTTCGTGGGCTTCGGCATCGCGGCCCTTGCCCGGGCGGGTCTCCTCTTCGATTGAAGCTCAGCCACGGAATGATCCAGCGGCGTGGTGGCTGGGAATAGGTCGTCGTAAAGCTGCTCGGAGACCTTGGAGTGGACTTGCTCGCGGTAAAGATCATCCGGCCAAGTGGTGTTCAGCACCTTCGCCATGTTCAGGGCCACGGCGAGCGAGTCTTCAACGGTCCACGCACGTGGTTTGTAATGGAGGATGAAGAATTCGATGGGCAGATCATCCTGATGAGTTTCGATGAAGGCGTTCACGCCGCGCGCGTAAGCGTCAAACATTGCCCTGGTGTCGGGGTCCAGGTTTGTCACGCCGCGCTGCAAGGCTTCCGGAAAGCCGAGAGTGCGCACTTCAATGTCCAGCTTCAGGCCGCGCTCACCCAGAATTTCCGCCAGTTCGCCTTCAGCCCGGCGCCGGCTTAGATCCATTTGCCAGAGCCGGTCCTGAGCGGTGACATAGCCCTGTGCAAAGCAGACGTCTTCCACCGATTGCGCGCGCAAATGGGGAACGCCGCGCGGGTCGCGCAGGACTTCGACCGGAGCTTTCAATCCCTGCAGTTGAATCTCGCCGTCAAGCTGAGGCAGACACTCCCGGGTGCGATGATAGAGCCAAAGAGCAATCCCGCCGGCAAGGGTGATGACGACCACGACCACCAGCAGAACTACGCGCCAGGCGCTTGAGCCGTGGTCGCTATGGGTCGGACGGAATCCGGTGGGGAAGCATTGAGCAGGAAACGATGGATCAGAGTGCGGCAATGGGATAGCTACTCCTTTCTTGGAATGGGCGATGTTACATGAAATCAGCCAGCGCGACAATGCCCGGCTCACCTTGGCAGCCGCGATTTTTGTAAGTCGGCCAGGGGTTCCGCGCTTGCGATCCCCCGCCGGGCGACGCGGGCCGGCCCTGTCGCTCCTCGCGGTGAAGCATAGCCAAGTTATAGATTCCACGATCCCTACCGCGCATTCAGGCCTTGCGGCGACCATCCCACATCGCTTGATTTACGGCTCACATCTGTTCAATTATTTGATAATAAACGAGTTGTACGATTTTAGGAGGATGTTTTGTTTGGCATTAGAATCTCCGGAAGTCGTCATAAGCGCTGCACAGCGATTGTAAACATCTGATATCAGATCACTTGATTGACTCTGTTCTTGAACCGCTTCAATCTATTGATAATAAATGACTTGATTAATTATTCAGTGGCTTCGTTTTGGCTTCGAATGGGCTCGTTCGTATAATTAGCCAGTGTTATCAGTAACTTATGGGTTCGTCTAAACAATTCTTTTGTGGTTCGCAGAAAAGCCCGACACATAAAGAGCGTGCCGTGGCCACCCCGTATTTAGAATCGCGCCGGGAAAAACATAACTGAATGTGGCCGTAGGGGCAGGGCCTGCCCTGCTCACCATCAGCGGAGTGGCGTCGCGAAAACATTAGTCGGGTGTTGCTCAGTGGGCAAAACATGACTCCAGCGGCTCCCGGTTTCTGGGATAAGTTTGCGGCGCGAGGGGCCGCAAAGGGAAGGGATATTACCAGTTGATAATACCCCTGCCCAGGGCGACGTGTCAATCGCAGAATTGGTGGTGACGTAATGCCTCATGCGACGTCATTGGGTACGAGTACCTTGGGTACGAGTACCTTCTGTTGACTTGGCCAGCGCGGTGTGATAAAAAGCCGGTGCTGGGTAAGCGCATGCACGTCACATCTTAATTGAGACGCTAAGCCGGCCAAAGCGCACGTTTGAAGGACAGAATCAGTTGGCGAGCCAGAGGAAATGGAAAAGGAGCAAGGCCATGCCTGATAAAAGCCAGGAGAAGGTGAACCAGGAATCGTCTCGGACTCTGACAGACGACCAAATTATGACCGAGCGCAAGCTCCCGAGGCGGTCGTTCTTGGCTGGCGCTGCCACGCTGTTGGCTGGTGGCGCCGCAGTGCTCGTTGCGGGCGCGAAAGCCGCGGCTTTTCATGCCTCGCCTCCAGGCACCGATCCGGATGAGAAAAAAGGGAGCGATCCGGACAAGAAGAAGGGCAGCGCCCCGGACAAGAAAAAGGGGAGCGATCCGGACAAAAAGAAGCGGAGCGACCCTGACAGAAAGAAGGGGAGTGAGCCCGGTAAGAAGAAGAATAGTGATCCCGACCACGGATAAAGGCGCTGGAGCCAACTAAGGTTGCCGCGGTACAGGATCCCGGACGCTGACCACGCTTCGCTTCAGGTAGACGGTGAATCATCCCCTTGTCCGACTGCTCGGCGGCTCGTCCGCTTCCCTGGATGTGGGGAGAGAGGCTGGCGGCGAGGGGTCAAACAAGAGTTGCCTTATTCGGAGTAACTTCTCCGAATCAATGAGTTCAAAAATCCGCTCCAAATAGTACCTGCCCATTGAGCGTCTTGGCGCATGGATAGTGGGTGTGTCTGCGCAAGCCCTTATGGCTTATCCTTCGGCTAAACTTAGCTCGCAAACTGATGACGAATCCGCATTGCTCTCAGAAGCCGGGCCGTCGCTCGAGTGGCTGATCAAGCCGGCCAGCAAGCAACAGTTTTTCGAAAACTACTGGGAAAAGCGGCCGCTCGTTGTCAACCGCAACCAGCCGAACTACTTCAGCGAACTCTTGTCCTTGAATGAAGTAGACCGCGTCCTCACTACCGTGGATCGCTGCTATCCAGACGTCTCCCTGAAAAACGCCAGCCGCCCCATTAGCGCCGACGAGTATACCGTGGGCGGCGACACTCTCGATGTCGCCAAGGTTTATCAGCTCTTTGCGGAAGGTTCGACCATCACGCTGGCATTTCTGGATACCGTCGTCCCGGCCCTTACCCTTTTTTGCCGCAGCCTCGAAAGCGAGTTTAGCTTTCCCTTCCAAACCAACATTTACCTGACCCCAGCAGGAGCCCAAGGCGCCAAGCCTCATTACGACACACACGACGTATTTGTGCTCCAGGTTGCGGGTTCCAAAAAGTGGACCCTCTACGGAACGCCCGTCGAGCTGCCGCTGCCTGGGCAGGATTTTGACCCCTCGACACATGAACGAGGCGATCTTACTTTGGAATTCGAACTGTCCGCCGGGGACGTCGCCTATATTCCTCGGGGTGTTGTCCATGACGCTCGTTCTACCGAGGTTGTTTCGCTTCACATCACTGCGGGAATTCTGAGGTACACCTGGGCAGACCTGCTCCTGGAATTTGTGGCAGGCGCTTGTTTAAATGACCCCGCGTTTCGCAAGGCGCTTCCCCCGGGTTTCGCCCGGTCCAACTTCGACAGAGCGCAAGCACGGGAGACACTGCGAGACCTCTTGCAGATGGCTTGGGCAAAGTCGAACTTTGACACGGCGCTCGACCGCTTCGTGGATGAATTCATGTCTTCGTGCCCGCCGCCGCTGCGCGGCCAAATGGCCCAGATGGCGGCACTGGACCGCCTGGCGGTTGACAGTGTGGTGGGCGCGCGGCCAGGCATCATCTTTCGCCTGCAAACGAGCGGAGAGTCCGCGGCGCTGGATTGCTGTGGACGCCAGATCACGTTCCCATCTTATGCCTGCGAGGCAGTCCGATTTGCTCTCTGCCATTCCCGGTTTCTTGTTCGCGATCTTCCGGGAGATCTGGACGATGCGGGTAAGCTAACCCTGGTTCGACGGCTGATCCGGGAAGGTCTGGCGATCGCCGCATCGAAGTAACGAGTGATCCAGCGGGGATGGAAAGGGAGCAAGGCCATGGCTGATGAAAACCCGGAGAAAGTGAACCAGGAATCGTCTCGGACTCTTACAGACGGCCCAATCGGGCGTGGGCGCCAGCGTCCGAGGCGGTCGTTCTTGAGTGGCGCCGCTACTCTGTTGGCCGGTGGCGCGGCCGCCTTGTCCGCTGCAACAATGATGGCGGGCTGGGACGCCGGCGCGACGGCAGGTTGTGCTTGTATCTACGCGGTTTGCTTGCTGTTAAACTGCTGAGGAGTCCGGCGCAGGCTCAACGGAGATTTCCTTGGCGGGGGACCGGAATTTCATGCGGAGCGCTTGACCGGCGAGGCGGAAGATGGATCGGCGATTTTCAAAGAGGACGCCGGCCCATTCGCGAGCCCGCATCTGGGGGAAGT
>JBOGKI010000116.1:0-10444 GCA_050745605.1 Terriglobia bacterium
CCATAGAGCATTCAAAGGCCCTCGAAGCTGGCCGCCGCACGCAAATGGGAATTCCCGTTCTGACAGACACCGCCACAAGCTCGGGACCCTTACGACGGCTGCGTTGCCCCTCTCAACACCTCACGCAGACGTTTCGCGACAATCAAGTCTTCGCCGGGCTGAAGCATCCATACTCCCACCACGATGGTATTCTCGTTAGTCGGCATCCCCGTGTCTTTTGCGGCCAGGCCGGTAGCAGGGTTCAGCTCGATGCTCGGCGTCCCTTGGCGCAAGTTCTCCGCGACCTGTAGCGGCGCGAGCTTTATACGCTTTTGATCGTAACGAATCAGCAGATGTGGAACATGATTGGCAACGGCCGGCACAACGATCTGACATTGAATTGTTGGAAGGTTCTGCAACCTGCCTCGGATCAGTTCCGCACGCCTCCGGAATTCTCTCTCCATCCCAGCGTCGGTTTCGCTTAGGAACCAGTCCACCGCAGCCACCATTCCTACAATCTGCTCCTTCGCAACTTTCATTCCTCTCCCGACCGTGTCCGAGATCGGGTTATTGTTCAACTGCGCAGCGTCAATCAGGTCTTTTCTGCCCAGGAGCAGGCCTGCGTTCTGAGGCCCACGCATGCCTTTGCCGCCAGAGAACGTCACGAGATCGAAACCCATCTGCGTATAGTTCCAAAGGTTGGAAATGGGCGGGACATCCGCCGCAGCATCGTTAAAGCAGGGGACGCCGTGCTGGCGGGCAGCGCGAATCCAATCCTGCCGGCTAATCTGTCCGTTTTCCGCAGCGTTATAAAAGTGGGCCATGACCGTCCGAGTGTTGAATGCAGCCCGGTAGTCCTGAAGGGTCTCCACCTCGACGAAACGAATGCCGCAGTTTCGCAAAGCGTGATCGTAGTCGTACCGGTGTGCCTTCTGGATGAGGACTTCGGTCTTGAGTCCGTTGAGATCGGTTGGGATCGCCTCAACAGCCTTCTGATTGCCCAGGGTCACGCAGGCCGCCGTGCCAAGGGTCAGGGCTGAGGCTGCACCGGCCGTAACCAATGCCCCTTGGCAATGGAGTTTTCTGGCGAGATACTCTCCCGCCGCCTTTTGCAGATCGTCAAGGCGCACCGGATGTTTTGCGGCCACGGCGACGGCTGCCTGAACGGACGGAGGCATAATGGAAGCGGTGAGAAAGGTGTAAGTTCCGGCGGCGTTGATGATTTTGGTCACACCGAGCTTGTCGTAATAATCAATCGCACCTTCATGAGGGCTCCCCGAAATTGGCCTGGCGTAAAGGGCTTTCGATGCGCTTTCGAGTCCGAGCGCCGCAAGGAGACTGCTGCTCCTCTGAAAAAATCCTCGTCGTGTCAGGTAGTTTTGCATAACCATCCTCTCTAAGATCAAACCACTTTGCGCCGGTGTGCAGTTCGATCGACAGGGCTCTCTTGAACGTTGCACGGGCAGCGGACATCAGAAACCCGGCTCCGCCACATCCCCCTTCGCAGGGAACCCGTCCCCGGCTGGCATAACCGGACTGACTTTCATCGATTCGAGTGATGCCGCATTCGATGAAAGATATTATCGACGGATGCTTTTTACTGCAAGCGGTTGATGAAAGTCAATTCATTCGTTTCGCCTTTATTCTTAACTGAAGGTTTCAGCGCCCAAGGCGGGGCCGGACCACTGGGCATTTATGATTTTGCGCAGGCGTCATCCGGGCCTACGATGCGGATGAAATGATCCGCCATACGGAACGGCGCGCGCGGGAGCTTGCACTGGGGCATGTGGCAGGTCACGCAGTTGCGGGTGGCAACCGGACAAGTCTTGCCGGCAAATGTTGCGCCGGATGGCGTGGCCTTTGAGGAATGACACGACAGGCAGGCCGGATCATAAGCCACGGCGTCTGGTTCGAGCCGCTGGTGAGGATCATGGCATGTGGTGCAGGTGATGCGCTGCGAGATGATCCAGCACTGGCTCATCTCCAGGCGGTAGGGCTCATAGTGAACCGTATCGAGCCCGTGCAATCCCTCCTCCTCAACGTGCAAGGACGTCCGGTGACACGCCCCGCAAAAATTCTCAAGGTTTTCAGGGTTGAGCTGGGCTGGATTAAAGATGAACATTGCGCCAGCTTTCTGCTTTTTCCCAAGGCTGCGCATCGCCGCCACATGTTTCGCGCCAGGCCCGTGGCAGGCTTCGCAGGTTACGCCGGGGATGAGGGATTCAACATGCAGTTGCCGATCCGTGACGGCCGCGGTGGTGTGGCATAAGATGCATTGGCGCGCGGCGAGAGGTTCCAGCGGCACCGCGAATGCTTGTTGGGCCGTGGGAGGCATGCCGCGGGGCAGACCGGCCACAATGTCCAGCCCCTCCAGCGTGGGATAATAGGCGATCTCGGTTTCAAAATAATTGCCATTCACCCGGAAAATGAAGGTCTGGCCCACCACCCCAACGCCATACACCCAAAGGAGCGGAATTGAAAACATCCGCTTGCCATCCGTCATGGAGTACACCGCGCGGTCTCCGTCCAAGTCAACCCGGTAAGTGTAGGGCCCGTGTTGATAGCTCATGTGCGGGTGGGATTGAAGGAGTTTGCTTTGGGCAGCGGGCGTCATCGCATGGGCCATCTGCGACTCCTGGCACGCCGCGGCCTCCGAAGGATGGCAGGAGGCGCAGACTTGCGGTCCAACATAAGCGCTGCGAGGCGCAGCGCCGTCGTGCGGCCACCAACCTTTGGGGTGCGGTGTGGCGGCTTCAGCCTGGGCTTGCGTGTCCGTGACGGTCTGCGCCATGAGCCGTGTGGATGCGAGCGAAGCCATGAGAACAAACGACAGCAGAAGCAGCATCCCCGGCCACCCCAGCATGGTCCGGGCGGATCGACACACGCCTCTTTCTTGACTGCCGCTGAAGGGCATCACGAAACCCCCGGAGTCTGCGTACCGCGTTACAATTTGGAATGCGTGGACATGCGTGCCTGTGGCCTTTAGGACCGGCATGGCCTGACCTTCCCGAGGATTCCCGGCATGGCACACGCCGCGTGCTCAATGCCAAGGCGAAACCAGCAGCGCCGACCGCCGTTCAGATTATTGAGGCGCACCAATTATAGTGACAGCTTTCTCTGTAGCGGCGCTCGGCGCCTGCCCCGCTGCAAAGCGGGGAGCGCCGAAAAACCGGCGGTCCCTTTCAGGGTAGACTCCAACCGCCGCTACGATATGTGGTGTCCTCGTTATTGGTAATCCTCAGTAAGAAGGCAGAGGAACCGCTGCCACTCAGGTTAAAATGCACAGAGGTGAAATGACAGAGTTCAGAATCCAGCGCCGTTCCTCTTTCCATTCGGTTCGTGGAGCGGCGGCCTGCATGTTCGCGGTCTGGGTGATATTGATTCCCCGTTCGGTTTCTGCCGCTAATCAGAATCCGAGCAGCACCGATCGCGAAAAAGCCTCCCAGCTTCTGGCGCAAGCCCAGGACCTCACCGCCCAAGGCGATGATGCTGGGGCCGCGAAGGCTTACGAGGAAGCTCTCCGATTCGCTCCCGACTCCCTTGCCGCTCTGAACAACCTGGGGGTCCTGTGCGCCCGCATGGGAAAATATTCCGAGGCGGCGAAAGCCTACGAGCGCGCCTTGCAGCTTAAACCGGATTCCTTTCCATTTTTGGTGAACCTGGGCCTCGCTTATTTCAAGAGTGGCAATTTCACGGCTGCCATCAAGCCCCTGTCGCACGCCGTCTCCCTTCAACCTGCCAACTTTCAGGCCCGAACCCTTCTGGCGATGTCCTACTATTCAACACAGAATTTTAAGCCCGCGAGCCGGGAATTTGAAAAGCTGCTTGCTTCGAAGCCGGACAACTCCACCCTCCAGTACCTGCTGGCGGAAAGCTATTTGCGAAGCGGGCAAGAGCAGCAATTGCTCACCCTTTTCCAGCAGCTCTTGAAGACCTCTCCCAACTCCGTCGCCATCCATATGCTGATGGGGGAAGCCGAGGACGGGCTAGACCGCACGGATGAAGCCATTCAGGAGTTCAAAGCCGCTGCCACCATCGCCCCGCACCAGCCCAATGTTCATTTTGGGCTGGGATATCTCTACTGGAAGAAAAAAGATTACACCCACGCCGCGGCTGAATTCCAGAGGGAGATCGAGGAGAGTGGCTCCGTGGCGCAATCCGAGGCTTATCTCGGCGATGTTGCTCTGAAGCAGGGAGACTTCACCAAGGCAAGGGCTCTGCTCAATCAAGCCCTCCGCCTCTCTCCTAAAATTCGCATTGCTCATTATGATCTCGGCATCCTGGACACGCGGCAGAAGGAGGATGCCGAGGCAATTGCTGAGTTTCATAAAGCCATTCAATTGGATCCGAAGCGCGCCGACGCCCACTACCGGCTGGCCGCAGTTTATCGGGCGCAAGGTCAGGAAGAACTCGCCAAGACCGAGCTCCATACGGTTGACCAACTCCACCAAAAGGAACAAGACCGGTTGTTCCGCGAAATTTCCGGCACGGCGCCATTGAACCATTGAGAATTACGGGCCTCAAGAGCCAGCGACGAAATGGAATCAGCCATCGTGTGCAATAGCTCTCTCAAATCTGCAAAGTGACGGAGGCCGAAGCGACGGCTCGCCGCGTGGCGACTTGCTCAAAATGCCGACTCTGGATTGGATTGGGAAAAATGCCGTTCTGAATCATCACCGCGAGGCGAGAGCCAACGGCGCAAAAAGGCGTGCCGTGGCTAACGCGCAGGCGGCGCTCATCACCATTCCCAGTGGAATTGTATTTGCGTTTTGCGCGTCGCGAATTCCTGGTAAGGCGCAACCTCGAGCCGCTGGAGCTGCTGCGGATTCGCGGTGTAGGCAAGAACAATGGTCAGGACGTTGCTCTGCTTACCATCGAGGAAAAGGTAGGGCTCCGGCAGATAAAATTCCTTCTGCGGTCCGAGCGTCGAGAAGCGGCCTACAAATTTGCTGTTCAGATAAAGCAGGGCGTCGCGGTCCGCTTCGATCGTGGCCTTCCATGGCGCGAACCACTCGGGCAGTGAAGATAGCGGGAACTCAACGCGCAGCCATGTGAAGTTGGGCGTCAGCGCAGCGTTTGGAGAGGATGCGCCCAATGGTGCGGTTTGCCAGGCGCTGCCGGAATAGTCCTGATTAAGCTCGCGGCCATGCAGGGCTGGAGAGAATCGCTGAATTTGCACGGGACTGATCATTCTCGACTGCTGATCCGTTCCAACCCGGATCGATTGAATTCCCTTCAACTCTTGAATCTCAGGTCCGAAATTGGCGCTGCCGAATGCTTCATAAGAGATTTCGAGAAGATTCGAGCCGGGCTGGGCGTTGCCGGTCAGATCGACGGAAAGTGATTTGGCGGGCTTGGACAGCTTCTCGATGCTCTTCCCATTCAAAAACGCTTGCATTCCATCCGCCGTGAAAGCTTCAATGAAGAGCTTCTCCCCGGCTTGGCCTTCGAATGGGGCGCGATACTTCACATACCCGTAAGGAACCAGCCCGAGTTTTTCCAAAGATGATGGGGCCCGGTTCAGCCATTCGCCCGCCGAGGGATCGAACTTCTCCACCCAATATTTCACATCGGTAAACTTGATGGCTTGAAAGGGCAGCGGGGGCGTGCTGATATGGAAGCGCGTCGCCCGCCAGTGCGTGTCGCGCTGCACTTGAATGGGATTGCCGTCGATCATGCATTTGTCCGGGATCGAGGGCAGCAAAGTGACAATGTCGTGCTCGCCGGGCGCGTATTCCAGATCAACCCAGGCGTTATTCCCCTGCGAGGCGGTGCGCGTCATCAGCGCGCAATCCGTGATAAAGGGGCAATCCATCGGATTCTTGTTGGTGGTTTGAGGGATCACGCCAGACGGAAATTCGGCGGTCCACGTGCGCATCGCCAGTTGGCGGTGAAGCGCAATGATCTGCCACGAATCATTCACCAGGAACATCTTCACCGGCTGGTCAAGGTGGAAACCAATGACCACGGACTCATAGTCCGGGTCATAGTATTGATAAGCCGCCTCGCCTTCCACGTGCGGCACATTTTCGGTTGCAGCGGCAATCTCCACCAGACTCCCGGGTTCATCATAGATCAGAAGGTAGGCACGGTCGGGATTGTAGCCGTAGCTCAGAACTTCGGCCGTGCAATAACGGAGTTGTCCGCCGGGAACCGGAACCTGCACGGCCAGCATTCTCATCCCCCGCGGCCCGATGGTGAGCTCGCCTTCACGCGGAACGGTGATGGCGCGGTGGGTGGGGCTGTTAGGATCCGGGAAGGTCATCTTGAATTGCTGGGGGGCGTTCGCGTTTTCGCGGACAAAAAGGACTCCACTCTTGCCGTTTACCCGCGCCGTGACGGAAACGTTGGGATTCGAGGAATGGATGGGCCCTGAGATCGGCTCTGCCCGCGCCAGCAGGCCGCCGAACTTGTCGAGGAACGCTCCGATGTTGCGCGCCGCGTAATACTTTTCCCATAGGCCACCCGGCTCCCGGATGGGAGCGGCGTAATCGTAGGTCGTCGTGAGGTTCCGGGCGGCCCAATCGAAATTCGTTCCACCATATCCCATGTAGAAGTTGAGATAGGTGGCGCCCTGTTCGATGATGGTCTTGGTCAGCGTGTTGAGCTGATCTCCGCCGATTCCTTCCTGGTCAACTGAAAGCTTCCCTCCAATTTGGCTGAACCAGCCTCCCTGCAGCTCGGCAATGCTGACGGGAGACGACGGCTCTTCTTTCCGCAGCTTGTCAAGCGCCGGGACAACCTCCTTGACGATGGTCCAGCGCGGATAAAAATCGCACGTGTCCATGATGCGCGCCATTGCCGAGTCGGTATTCTCTCGCGCCTGCGCGACCCAGTTGGTGATGATGGGAATGTCGATGCCGGCGTTCCATACCATCTCCGCCAGGGCTTTGATGTAGGCCAGCTTCGGCGCGTCCGGCAGCTTCCAATAGTCGTACTCATTCTCAATCTGGATCATGATCGCCGGGCCTTCCACGTCGATCATGGAGCGTTGGACAACCGGCAGCACCAAGTCATACCAATGCTTTGAAGTCTGGAGGCTCTCTGCGCTATCGCCGCGCAGCGGAAACTGTTCGGCCAGAATCCAATGCGGAAAACCACCCGCATCCCATTCCGCGCAAACGTAGGGGCCCACGCGAATGATGAGCCACAGTCCCAGGGCATGGACCTGCTTGATGAAATCCTCCAGGTCCGCCATGTTCGCCCGGCCCTCGATGGGCTCGTGATAGTTCCAGAAGACGTAGGTCTCAATGGTGTTGAAGCCGGCCAGCTTGAGCTTCAGAAGGCGGTCGCGCCAGAGGGCTTTCGGCGTGCGAGGGTAATGAAAGGAGGCGCTGTAGATAAAGGCGTCGCGGTCATTGATGGTGAAGCAATTTGAGTCATAGCGAATGAAGTGCGGATTCGGAAACTGCGACTCCCCCGGCGCCTGGAACATCGCCCATCCGCGCGGCATCTCTGCCGCGCCGCGACATGGAACTTGGCTCGCGCTCACCAGAAGTGGAGCATAAATGAGATGCCCTAAGAATTCCCTCCGCGATGATGATTTCATGCGTTACTCCTTGACTTGCCGAACTCGGAATCTTTCAGCGATCTCTATTTCCTGCCGGTGGTGGAATGGGACCCGCCAGTCTATCCCCACACGGGTTGCGCAATCAATGTCAGCCCTTCATTAGATAGTGACTCAGTTTGGCGTTTGCAGACATGGTTCGCCACCGTCATCGCCGAAGGTTGCGTCTTCTGGAAATTCGCTCCACACGACTTAAGTCGTAGCAGGGGCTGGACCGCGCCGTTAATATAGTGGCTTGGGTCGCCTGAGCCTTAGCGAGGATTTTACTGGGAGGAATGTGCAAATGGCCTATGTGATTGCTGAACCTTGTGTGAACACCAAAGACACGGCGTGCGTTGACGTGTGCCCGGTGGATTGCATCCATCCGCGTAAGGATGAAGCAAGCTTTGCGGACGTGCCGATGCTCTATATCGATCCGGTGGAGTGCATCGACTGCGGCGCCTGTGTGCCGGTCTGCCCGGTGACGGCCATCTTTCCGGTTGAAGATCTGCCTGAAAAATGGGGACCGTTCACGGAAACGAATGCAGCGTACTACAAGAAATAGCCAGACGGGGGAAATCCGACGGGGCGTGTTCGCGCCCTCCCGCACGGGAAAGCTTGATTCAGTCACGCCAAGTCTCGAATTTCAAGACCTCTACTCCGCGGGCGCATTCAGGTTTGGATCAAGCGCATGCGCCTTTTGAAATTCGGATGCGGCATGCGCCTTCTCTCCTTTTTTCAGCAGCGCCAAGCCAAGCTGATAATGCGCCGGGGCGAAATCCGGCGCCAGCTTGAGCGCCGCCTGGAATCGGGCGATGGCGGAGTCAACCTGTCCTTGCTGAAGTTCTTTGGCTCCCGTATGGGTGGTGAGCGTGGCGGCTTGCCGGTTGGCCAGGGCCTGGTTCAGCGTCTGGGCTTCCTGATATTCCTTTGCCGCGCCCGTCAGATCGCCTTTCTTGCGCAGGACCATGCCCAATTCCTGATGCGCGCCCGCGTCCTTGGGATTCAACTGCAACGCCATGTGGAGTTGTTGGCCGGCTTCATCCTGCTTGCCTTGCTGCCGCAGGACCGAGCCCAGAATGTAATGGGCTTGTTCGTAACTGGGCTCGACGCGGATGGCCGCCTGCATCTCCGCCGCCGCCTCGTCCAGCTTGCCCTGCTGCCAGTCGATGACGCCCAGCGTGTAGTGAGCATCCGGCAACGTGGGGTCGATGGCGATGGATTTCCTCAGAGCATCGGCGGCGCGCGCATAATCCTGTTTCTGCTTCAGCGCCACGCCCAAGTTGTACCAGGCCTCGGCATCCCGAGGATCCACCGCCAGCAGTGACTGATATTGGGAGACCGCATCGTCCCACTGGGCTTTTTGCAGATAAGCCAGGCCCAGATTGTTCCGAGCCGCGAACATTTTCGGATTCAATTGCACGGCCTGCTGAAATTCGCGGATGGCGCCGTCCGCCTGGCCCTGGCTCAGCAGCACCAACCCCAGGTTGTTGTGGGACTCCGCCTGGTTCGGGTCAAGCTGGATGGCCTTCTGGAATTCCTGCGCCGCTTCATCCGCATGTCCCTGTTTCTGCAGGATGGAGCCGAGGCGGTCGTGGATCGAGCCATTGGCGGGCTCCGTCTCCGCCGCGGCACGAAGCTCCCCGACCGCTTGCTGCTCGTGGCCCTGTTGGTCATCGATGAGGCCCAGGTAATAGTGAGCCGCCCCAAGCTTGGGTTGCAGCTTGAGCGCGCGTTCGAGCTCAGCGACGGCGCCCGCAGTGTCGTGCATTAACCATAAATCCGCGCCCAAGTGCAGATGCGCTGTTGCGTCATTCGGGTCAGACTTAACAGCGTTTTCAAACTCGGCCTTCGCTGCCGTCAGATCGCCTTGGTGGCCCAGGATCACGCCCAGCGCGTCGTGTGCTTCCGCCCAGTCGGGCTTCAGGTGGATGGCCTCCAGGCAAAACGTCTCAGCGCCGTCTACGTCGTTTCGACTTTCGAGCGCCCGCGCCATATTCAAGTAAGCGCCGGCAAAATCGGGTTGCAGGGCAATGGCTTTGCGGAATTCCACGGCTGCCGGGTCCGCCTGGCCAGCTTGAAGGTAGGCGACACCCAGCACGTTGTGGACGTTCGCGGATTTGGGTTGGCCTGCGACAGCCAAGCGAAGCTCATGAATCGCCCTCTGGACGTGATTCTGTTCGAGCGCGTCGAGACCGGCCTTCAGATGGCTGGACGGTTTTGAAGCGGTTGAGGCCTGCGCCCCCGGGATAGAATACGAAGGCCAAGTCGCGGAGCAGAGGCCGAGTGTTGCCAACAGCGCAAGCGCGAACGATTTGAAGAGATCTTTCATGGGTTTTCCCGCGCTGTAGCGGCGGTGTCCCCACCGCCGCAAGGATTGACGATCACCGACGAAGGTCGGGACACCGCCGCAAGGATTCACCATTCAGGCCGGCGGTGGGGACACCGCCGCTACAGCAGGTCGTGGAGGGTTACGCGCGCTTCACAATCCCCTTTCCTTCTTCCACGTGGATCACCTGGTCTGCGGCGACGCCTTGAAGCTCATCCACCTGCCCGCTAGGCCACTTGATGGTGAGCTGATCGACAGTCGTCGCCTCACCTAAGCCAAAATGTACCCGAAGATCATTCTGGGAGGCATAACTGCCGCCACTCCGTACTTCGTCAATCTGGCGGTGTTTGCCGGTGACACATTCCATGCGGGCGCCGATGCCGCTGCGATTGGATTTGGTGCCGTGCGTCCGCACCTTCAACCAATGGGCGCCGGTCTTAACGTCGCAGCGGAAGAGCTGCGGGAAATCGTTCACCGGATTCACCACGGCGTCAATATCGCCATCATTGTCGAAGTCGCCAAAGGCACAACCCCGAGCCGAAATGGGCGTCAGCAGCGGTCCACCAATTTCCTTGGTCACATCCAGGAAC
>JBOGKI010000117.1:0-10427 GCA_050745605.1 Terriglobia bacterium
TGTCAAGGAATATTATCACGTCTATTCGTCACTATTTTGCACTTGCCGGAGCCTGTTATTGAAAACAAGAGCCTTGCTTCCCAAAACCGGCGAAAACCCGCCGGCGACCGTGGAAGTTGGGTTAGCGTACGTTTCTGTTCCATTGCTAGCGAGACCCCGAGCCTGCTTTCGCGGTCCGCGCGGCCCGCCAAATTCTGGCCTCAAGAATCCTCCGTGGCGCCACTTTTCCACATTCTTGTACGCCTGGAGGCCGCCCAGTGGAGTCTTGTTATGTTAACTTGTCGGCTGCCACTACGAGAATTATCAGACTTGGCTGTGGATACTTGCTCCCTTTGCCCGGGAAGTTGAGAACAGACTGCACCTCTGGTTGAGCCACAGCCTCAGACAGCCGGCGGGTTTTACTTGAAAGGCTTTTTGGGTAGAAGATAGATTAGGTGGCAGCTCTCCAAGGAGGAAGCATTGTCGAACGGGCTGGTAGATGTGGTGGGTTTAGGTTTGAACGCAACCGACACCGTAATTTTGGTGCGGGATTTCCCTGCCCTGGGAGGCAAGGAAAGGGTCGTTAGCGAGTCACGGCATGCAGGCGGACAGATTGCCACGGCACTCGTGACCTGCCGCCGGCTGGGACTGACGTGCCGGTACATCGGCAAGGTCGGTGACGACGATGCCGGCCAGTTCCAGTTGCGGACTCTGGAGCAGGAGGAACTGGATATTCAATATGTCAAGGTTTCAAAGAATACCCCCAACCAACTGGCGTACATTGTGGTGGACCAAGCGACGGGGGAGCGGACCGTCTTTTGGGACCGGGATCCGCGGCTTGCGGTAACGCCTTCGGAAATCTTGCGGGAGGCCCTGGCCGGCGCTCGAGCGCTGCACCTTGACGGTTGCGACGTGGACGCCTGTGTGACCGCGGCAAGGTGGGCACGGGAGATGGGCATCCCGGTGGTGGCCGATCTGGACACGGTCTACCGGGAGGTCGAGAAGCTTTTCCCCCTCGTCGATTACCTGGTCGCCTCAGCCAACTTTTTGCCCTCCGCCACCGGTGAAGCGGACCCCTTCCGTGTGCTCGAATACATGGCGACGGAATATAAGATGAAGGTGGCCGGCATGACTCTGGGACGGGACGGAGCACTTGTCTATCACGAGTCGCGGTTCATCTATTCGCCCGGTTTCGTGGTGGAGACGGTGGACACCACCGGGGCCGGAGATGTGTTTCACGGGGCGTTCCTTTACGGTCTGCTGCGCGGCTGGCTCATCGAAAAGATCCTCGACTTTTCGAACGCCATGGCAGGGCTGAACTGCACGGCGCTTGGCGCTCGCGGTGGGATCGCCACCGAAGCTGACGCTCAGGAATTGGTTGAAAAGGGCGCGAGGCACGTCGACAAAGACTACGTCCGCGCGGCTCAAATCGCGGCGAAGACTCCGGGGGCGGGAACATGAGGCGGAAAACGGGTTTGCACTTCCGGCACACCGTGCAGCAGCCTTCCCTTTCGTGTCAAATCCGTGAGGACGTACCAGAGGCTAGCTTCAGAGGTACGAAAATCCGACGATACATTCATATGGCCCCACGCCGTGGCTGAGGCGCAACGGGATAATGGGGTCCAGAACTGCCCGTCTGAGATATACGAGTGAGCAACGGCTGCGCATGGTCACTTTCACAGGACGTTCGTTATTCGGACCGCCGGCTCACCGGGCCGTCCTTCTGCGGTGGGGGATCGCAAACCCCGTCAGGCAAGGCTTGAAATGCAACATTCCCGGTTAGCACGCCCCGCAATCGTGTATCATACCTCTGTGATAAAGCGTTTTTACGTTCATAATTTCCGCTGCTTAGAGAACTTCGAATTGCCGATCCACGGGCATTCTTCAATCCTGCTGATTGGAAAGAACGGATCCGGCAAGACAACGGTCGGGCTTGCGCTGGAGATTCTGCAGAAAATCGCGCGAGGCACGAACCGGGTAGGCGACCTGGTGAAACCGAAGGATCTCTCTCGCGGACGCACAGACGTGCCGATGCGATTTGAGATCGTGGTCAAGTTGGCAGGCGAGATGTACGAATACGTTATCGCCTTTGAGTTTCCGGAGGGGTTCAAAGAGCTTCGCGTGCTCGAAGAGAGTCTCATTGTTGACGGCAACCGCGTCTACACGCGAGAAGCGGCTCAAGTGCATCTTCTTGCAAGACCCGGTCAGGATAAGGATGCACAGTTCCGGATCGACTGGCACCTAGTAGCTCTGCACATAGTTCAGCCACAGTCGACGAAAGACCCGTTATTCGTTTTCAGGCAGCGGCTCGCTCGCATGCTCATCCTTCGGCCCATGCCCAGCCTGATGCGAGGGGATTCGGAAGAGGAGACGCTGCAACCGAATCCTCAGGTCACCAACTTCGGAGCATGGTTTTCAGGCCTCCTCGCCGAAGCCCCATCCGCTTATAACAGGATCGATGAGTACCTCAAGCAAGTGATGCCTGACTTCTCGGACATCAAGAATCCGCTGATCGGCAAAGACTCCCGAAGGTTGGAAGTTAAGTTTACCAAGGACCAGGGAAGCTTAGTTCTTCCTTTCGACGACCTGTCCGAGGGCGAAAAATGCTTCATGATCCATGCACTCGTGCTGGCTCAGAACGCCGCTTATCACCCTATGGTTTGTTTTTGGGATGAGCCCGACAATTATCTTGCGCCCTCGGAGGTTGGGCACTTTGTGTTGGCTTTGCGGAAAGCTGTTCAATCCGGCGGCCAATTCATCGCGACCTCTCACAACCCCGAGGCGATCCGGCGCTTCTCTGATGAGAACACGTTACTGCTTCACAGGAATAGTCATCTTGAGCCCACCATCGTGCGCCCGCTCAGCGAACTCCAAGTCAGCGGCGACCTTGTTAGCGCGCTGACCCGTGGCGACCTGGAGCCATGAGCGTCAACAAATATCAGCCGCACGTTCTTGTTCTGCCCGAAGACGACGCCAACCGGCAAATTGCAAACGGCTTTCTCTTGGACCCCTCACTCCTCGACCGAAGGATTCAGGTGCTCGGGGAAGCGGGCGGTTGGACTCAAGTGTTGGACCGCCTCGAATCAGACCACAATCTTGACATGCTCCGTTATCCTGAGCGGCTCATGGTCCTGTTGATCGATTTTGATGAAGACCAAGGACGGCTGCAATGGGCGAAGGACAGAATTCCAAACCCTTTGGCCGAGAGGGTTTTCATTCTCGGCATATGGACCAAGCCGGAAGACCTCAGGCAGGCTGGGCTTGGTTCATATGAGCAAATCGGGATGGCACTGGCGGCGGACTGCCGCGAAGAAACAAATACTATTTGGGGGCATGATCTCCTCCGACACAACGCCAGTGAGCTTGACCGTCTACGGGAGCACGCACGTCCTATCTTGTTCTCGCCCACAGGTGGCCAGCCAACCTGTAATTCGTGATGATCGCGGCTTCAGTTGACAGGCACCGGACCTAGCGCTTGGCGGTGGGTACGGCTGACCGTCAGGAGAGATACCGTTTCAAAAGCGGCTTGAGCTTTCCTTGCGCATCCAGAACTAGTTCAATGGCTTCCCGCACGGCTCCCATGCCTCCTGGACTATGCGTGACGTAGTGCACATGGCGGCGCAGTTCCGGGTGGCCGTCGCCCACGCCCACCGCCAATCCCACGCGTTTCAGCAGCGGCAAATCCACCAGGTCATCCCCTACATAGCAAACTTCCTCATGGGTCAGGCCCGCCTGCTGCAGGATTTCTTCGTAGGGCCGCAGCTTATCGAGCGCGTCTTGGTAAATGAATTGGATTCCCAACTCCCGGGCGCGGTGAAGTACCACGGGCGTACCCCGGCCGGAGATAATACCAGTCAGGATTCCGGCTTCGTGGGCGAATCGGATTCCCAGGCCGTCGCGGGAATGAAAGGTTTTGGACTCAAGCAGGCCGCCGCCAGAGCGTGGAAGATAGTAGATGCGGCCATCGGTGAGCACTCCATCCACGTCGAGAAGCAGCAGACGGACGCGGCGGGCGCGCTGGCGGAGGTCTCGTGAATTCAGCAGCATATCACAGTCCTTCTATTAAAGATTACCGATTATGGTGACGCCAAGCGTTGTAGCGGCGGTTCGAGTTTACCCTGGCAGGGACCGCCGGCGCTTCGGTGCTCAGAGAGCGCCGCTACAGCATCGAAGGCAAAGATCCCACAATGACTCTGAAGCCGCGGCCGGACAACGTAACATCATGCCAGACGGATCGAGAAGCCCTCAAAACATCTGCGTGGTCCACAGGTCATGAATATGGATCACACCTTCAAGCTTTCCCTGAGGACTGACCACCGGCAGTGAAGTAATCTTCTTTGTTTCCATCAAGTTCAGCGCCTTGGTAGCAAGTTCGGTTCGGTTGATGGTGACCGGCGACCGGGTCATGCAATCGGCAGCGGTCAGGCTCAGCGCACGATTCCCTTCCCTTTCAAAGAACCGGCGCAAATCGCCATCGGAAATGAAACCGAGCAAGCGGTTTTCCCCGTCCACGACCGCAGTATGGCCCAGTCCTTTGCGGCTGATCTCGTAGATGACGCCGGGCAGAGGCATCTCCGGCTGGACGCGGGGCAGCGCATCGCCCGAGTGCATGACGTTTTCCACCCGCCGCAGCTTCCATCCCAGGTCGCCGCCGGGATGGAGCACGGCATAGTCATCTTCATTGAATCCCCGCCGTTCGAGCAGGGTCATGGCCAGGGCGTCTCCCACGGCGAGCATGGCGGCGGTGGAAGCGGTGGGGGCGAGGCCCAGCGGGCACGCTTCTTCGCGGATGCCGACATCAATCACCGCATCGCTCGATTGGGCAAGAGTTGAGGACAGATTTCCGGTCAGGGTAATCATCCGTAAGGCCAGACGCTTCACGGTATCAAGCAGCCGCAGCAGCTCTTCGGTTTCGCCGCTATAGGAAAGCGCCAGGAGCACGTCATCCCTCACCAGGCGGCCCAAATCGCCGTGCAGCGCCTCCGCCGGGTGCAGAAAAAAGGACGGCGTCCCGGTGCTCGAAAGAGTTGCCGAAATCTTTTGCCCGATCAGGCCGGATTTGCCCATACCCGCGACCACCACCCGTCCGCGGCAGTCCAGCAGCAGGTCAACCGCTGCCAGAAAGCGATCGTCAAGCCGGTTCGATAGATCGCCGATGGCTTGGGCTTCGATTTGCAGAACTTTGCGAGCGGTGTCCAGACTCATGCGAAAGTCGTTTCCTCACAGGATCATAACACAACGAGTGCGACAGTCCCGGCGCCGGGCTGTAGCGCCGGTGTCCTCACCGGCAAACCGGCCGGCGATGGGCACATCACCGCTACAGGGCGCGCCAGGCGTATCGGTGCCCGGTCGAATCATCCCTCGGTTTCAAGAGCCTCGATCCGCTCAGCCGCAAAGGGCGCGGCAGCCAGGAACAAGTAGACCATAAGCACCGGCGTTGAGCCGAAATTGAACTCGACCAAGCCCTCCACCAGTAGGGCAATCCACGCGGCAAACGAGGCCTGAGCGACCCATCGCAATCGTCCGAGCTTCCGGTAGAGGCGCAAATCATTCACGCCCAGCACCATCATCATCCAAAGCCAAGCGAGAAGGCATGGGATGCCACGCTCCGCCGCAAACTGGATGTAATCGTTGTGGAGGTGGCCGTGATACCCCACCATGGGCGTCTTCCCCGCGGGCATATAGAGAGGGTACATCTCCACGATGTTTCCAGGACCCACGCCAACCAGAGGGTGCTTGCGGATCATCCTCAGACCGACGTCCCACATCTCCAGGCGGATCGCTTCGGAGGGATGAGCTTCGGGATGAAGGACCGAGTCCAGCCTCGCCTTTAGAAGCTTAGGCGATGCGAAAATCAACAAAGCCGCCAGGACCGGAAGCAACCACAACCATCGCGCTCGCCAGCGGGCCACCAGGTATATCACCACAAACGCGCAGCCCAACCAAACGCCGCGCGTGAAATTGAGCACGATTGAAAACATAACGATGCCGGCGATGACAATCCAAATGGAGTCCGGGTCGGGCTGGTGAGCGCCGCGTTCCTGACCGTTGCTTCCCGAACCTCGAAACAGCAGGAACGAGAGCAGCGCGGCAAGGGCCAGCATTTGCTGCCCGCCAAAATTCATCCAGTGCCCCATAAATCCGGTAATCCGCTCTTCCGTCATAAACGTGTAGACACGGCCGGGATGCAGCAAGCGGACCGCATGGTATTGCCGGACGAATTCCACGACGCTCCAGACGCCGGCCAGCGCCGCCTCCACAAAGATCGCCTTGAAAGCCCACTCCAGTTGGCGTGCGCTGGTCATCAGGTTGACGGTCAAAATCAGGATGACGAAGAGCACCAGCTTCTTGATGTCAAATCCCGAGGCATCCGGATTCTCAGACCAGAAAATCGGAATGACGGTGGTGAGGCAGAAAAGCGCAAGAGGTAACTTGATGGGCATGAAACCGGGTATCGAGGGTTGGGAAAGCAGGTGGGCGGCATAGCAAAGACCAGAAAGCGCCAAGAAGGTCTGGGACGCGGCCACCGAAAGCAACATGGTGGCAACACAGAGGGTGAAAAAAACAGAGGCCCAGCGCGCGAGCGGTTCCGGAGGAAGCCCGGCGCGATCCAACAGGCCGAAAAGGTTGAGATTTTTCACTCGGCGGTTTGCGACAATGCGACCGGTTCAGCATCGCGCCCAGAAGGCGCGGGTTGGCAGCGCGATTTCACCGCTTCCATCTCGAACTCCATAACTTTGCCCCGAACTACGAAGCAGAGATAGTACTCCCAGAACCTCCGGAAGCGGTTAAACTGGTTCACCATGAATTCAAAGCCCAGCCACTTCCACAACGCCAGAAGCTTTACCTTCACCGAAACTTCGTGAAACCTCACCGGCGAGTAGTAGCCGAACCCGCCGTGCTTGGCGCCGAAAAACTTGAAGGAAAAGCTGGTGAGATGGCTGCGATGGGTCGGATCGCAAAAAGAGCTGAAATCTGAATAGTGCGGAGTCTCAATCCGCACCGAGCCACCAGGCTTCAAACAGCGGTGGAACTCCTCCATGGTCCGCATCACATCCGCCACGTGCTCGATGACGTGAATGGCCAGAATGCGATCGAAGGAGTTATCCGCGAAGGGTAAGGAGAAGTGGTCGAGATCGCAGATGACGTCGGCAGCGCTGGCGGGGTTGCGGTCGATGCCGATGGTCCCAGGGCGCTTGTTGATGCCGCAGCCCACGTCGAGAATCATCTGCTGTGACAAACGCACTCCTGCTGTAGCGGCGCTCTAGGAGCGCCGCAGCTCTTGAAAGATCAAGACCGGCGGCCCCTCGCAGGGCAGGCTCCGACCGCCGCGACACCGCTCGCCCTAGTTCGGAGCGCCCGCCGGAACCATGATTCCTTCCGGTGAAGTCCGGTGGGCACCGACCGGCTGGGGGTCCTTTTCAAGCGCCTGGTCTAGGACTTCCTGAATCGTCTTCACGTACCGAAGTTCGAGGCCCTGCAGGAGATCGTTCGAGAGATCTTCCCGAACATTCGGTTCGTTGTCGGCGGGCAGCAGGACCGTGCGGACACCGGCGCGCTTCGCGGCCAGCACCTTGTCCTTGATGCCGCCGACAGGGAGCACCTGCCCGCTCAAGGTAATCTCGCCGGTCATTGCCAACCGCTCCACCTCGGGCCGCCGGGTGAGCACGGATACGATCGCCGTCACCATGGTCACGCCGGCGGATGGACCATCCTTGGGAATGGCGCCGGCGGGAACATGAATGTGCAAATCGTTTCCCTGGAAAAATTCCGGATCAATCCCCAATTCCGCGGAGTGGGTCCGGACCCAGGCCAGAGCCGCCTGCATGGATTCCTGCATCACCTGGCCCAGTTGTCCCGTCATGGTGAGGTTCTTGCCACCCTTCATGACGGTGGCTTCCACAAAGAGGATATCACCGCCGCTGGGCGTCCAGGCCAGGCCGATGGCGACGCCCGGCCGTCGCGTGCGTTCCACAATTTCCGTATCCGGCCGGTAGCGCGGCACACCGAGATAATCGGAAAGAATGTCGGCGGTCACGACCAGCTTCTCCGCGCGGCCCTCCGCAATCCGGCGCGCCTGCTTGCGGCAGAGCGTGGCGATTTCGCGCTCCAAGTTGCGGACGCCGGCTTCGCGCGTGTAGTGGCGGATCACTGCGGCCAGAGCTTCGCGGCTGAATTCAATTTGTTCGAGGTTTTTGAGGCCGTGCTCTTCCGTTTGCCGCGGGATAATGTGGCGCAAGGCGATCTCGATCTTTTCTTCCTCGGTGTAGCCCTGCAATTCCAGGACTTCCATGCGATCCAGCAGCGCCGGAGGAATCGTGTCCAGCACATTCGCCGTGCAGATAAAGAGCACCTTGGAAAGGTCGAACTGCACATCAAGGTAATTATCCCGAAAGTGCGAGTTCTGCTCAGGGTCCAGAACCTCGAGCAGCGCCGACGACGGATCGCCCCGAAAATCGCGGCCGATCTTATCCACCTCATCCAGGACGAAGACCGGGTCTCGCGTTTCAGCGCGCCGAATTCCTTGGATGACCTGGCCGGGCAATGCGCCGATATAAGTGCGGCGATGGCCACGAATCTCCGCCTCATCATGAATGCCGCCGAGCGACATTCTTACGAATTTTCGATCGAGGGAGCGCGCGATCGATTTCGCCAGCGACGTCTTTCCCACGCCGGGCGCGCCCACCAGGCAAAGGATGGGACCCTTGAGCTGGGGCTTGAGCTGGAGCACCGCCAGGTAGTCCAGGATTCTTTCTTTGGCCTTCACCAAGTCATAATGATCGGCGTCTAAAACTTCCTTCGCCTTCTGGACGTCCACCCGCAGCTCACTGACCTTGGTCCAGGGGAGAACGGCCAGCCAATCGAGGTAGGTGCGGATGACGTGATAGTCCGCCGCCGCCGGCGACATTTTTGCGAGGCGGCTTAGCTCCCGCAGCGCTTCTTTCTTGGCCTCCTCCGACATGCCCGCGGCTTCAATCTTTTCCCGCAGCTCCTCGATTTCGTGCTGCTCGTCGGCCTCGCCTAGCTCCTTCTGGATGGCCTTCATCTGCTCGCGCAGATAGTATTCACGCTGGCTGGCCGTCACCTGGTCCTGGACGTCGGACTGAATCTTGGACCGTAGCTGCTGCACCTCGAGCTCGCGCGCCAATTGCCGGTTCAGGCGTTCCAGCCGCTGCGTCAGCTCAAGGCTTTCCAGCAACTCCTGCTTTTCAGTGTTGGAAATGGAAGGCAGGTTGGCGGCGATGAAATCGGCGAGCCGCGCCGGATCGTCGATGTTCATCACCACGGTCTGCAGGTCGTCGGAAAGCGTCGGTGAAAGCTGAACCACCTGTTGAAAGAGGCTCGTGACGCTGCGCACCAGCGCGTCAAAACCCGGCTGATCGGCCGGTGGGATCACGTCTTCCAGAGGTTTCACCTGGGTCCGCAGATAGGGCTCCAGCGAAATAACGTCCTGAAGCGCAATCCGCTGCAGGCCCTCCACAAAGATAAACAGGCTCTGGCTGGGGAGTTTGATGATTTTGTGAATATAAGCCGCGGTACCGATCTGGTAAAGGTCCACCGGTTGCGGATTGTCAACCCGCGGGTCGCGCTGAGCAACGACGGCGATGAACTTTTCGTCCTCTTTGAGGTCGGCAATCAGCCGCAGCGAGCTTTCACGGCCCACCGTCAGCGGTAGGATGGCATTCGGGAACAGTACGGTGTCCCGGACCGGCAGCACGGGGAGCTCACTGAAATCGGTAATCTTCTTGTTGATGTTTGCCATAGGTCCGAACCTCTTCGGATTGAAATCCAACCAGCCGGATGGCGCATTGGCAGATGGTCCTTAACGGTCCGGCCACGAAATATCCAGAGCGGACTTGCCTCTCTTTCATATCACATCTTTCCTTGCGTTGGCATGCGCCGGGACCAGCTTGACCCGGTTTTTTGGCCGTCCATTCCTTAGATGCGAAATCTGCTGAATGTGGTTTGCGCCGGTTCGTCCGCGCCAAGCGGTCAGCGGCCAGGGTAGTGTCCAAGAAATAAGTGAACAATGGGCCGGCCTGCAGCGCCGGCATCCCTTCGCTTCGCTCAGGGCAGGCTTTGCCGGCAAACGCCGCCGGGACAGCGGCGCGGCATTATCCACCCAATTACTGGACACTACGCCGGGGTTGCGTTCGGAAAATGCCTTCGCCCATGGCGCCCTCCATGATGATCATTCTTTGCCCGGCTAAAGTCGGCCGCCACGCCACGCGTGAGCCGGGATGGGCCAAGAACACCTGGGGTGGCGCGGGTCGGAGCAGCGCCTTTTAAGGCGACATGTCGGCTCCAGATCCCGACGCCACGATTGCCGTTGCGCCGTCAGCCGCGTGCAAGTTATCCTCAAATCTTTTCCGCCGTATGGTAAGAAAAATGGGCATGTTTCATTCTCACATTGCTGCGCTTGCCAAGCACGCGAGCCACGTGTTGTT
>JBOGKI010000118.1:0-10378 GCA_050745605.1 Terriglobia bacterium
CTCATAGAGCGCCGCTACAGCAAACTGAGTCACCACCGGGAATAACGCCGACTTGGGTTGCGGTCCCTTCTCTGTGGCATGCGCAGTGCGCCCGAGCTTTACACTCCGGTTAATTGTCTCAAGTCTTGCCGGTAGCGGCGAACGAGCGCCTCCGGGTTTGGAGCCGGATGGGGATAATGACCCGTTTCCCGCTCCAAGGTCAGCCACCCTTCCCAATCGCCATTGAGCAAGGGCGCTACCACCGCTTTTATGTCCACCAAGCCCATGCCCAGTTCCGCCGGAACCAGTTTACCTTGCTTGTTTCGCTTGACGTTCTTGATGTGGTAAATGGCAATGCGCCGGGAGTGGGCCGCAGAGAACTCACCGGCGGTGGGGCCGTAACCATAAGGCTCCGCGACATCGTAATTCAGCCAGACGACCTTCGGGTCGGTATCTTTCAAGATGGATTCCATCTCCGTGTGGACACCCTGAAACTCCTGGTCATGATTGTGGTAACAGAACTTCAAGCCGAGGTTGTGGCAAATGCCGCCGAGCCGGTTGAGCGCCGCGATTTTCGTGGCGAGGGCCGAAGGCTGCGGCTGCCCCGCCTTCTGCGGCAGCTTTTCTCCACTGATGATGAAATGCGATGCGCCCATGGCCTTGCTGTACGCGGCGATGCGCTGCAGATGGGTGATTTCCTTGTCGACTTTGGAGGGATGATAGAGCCAGGAATCGCAGTGCGGTGCAATCAACCGAACGTGACGAGCTTCGAAATCGCGCTGGCACTGGGTGGCGTGGCTGGCTTGCTTTTCGAGACTCATATAGTTTGTCTCAAAGCCTTGAATGTCCATTGTGGCCAGTGTTTCCGCCACCTCCAGCAGGCGGGAATAGGGTCGCACCGGCACTCCCCAAGTCATGGTCTGCGCGCCCACGTGCAACCTCCGGGCGCGCGACAGCGAAGCGGCGCCCCGACCAGGGAAACCTATGCGGCTGGCGACGAGAGCGGCAGAAACCTGGAGAAAACGCCGGCGCGAAATCATCGTGCCTTTCCTTATTTCGGTTTCGGAGCGCGCAACACCGGGTTCTGATCGAAGAAGCCGTTGGGCGCGAGCCGGAAGCCGGCGCGCACTGCCGGCATCACCGGCCAATCCTCGGCACGCGGCGTGTGAGTCAGGATCATCGTATACCACAGGACGACGTCCCGGCTCCGGATCGGTCGGCGCGCTTGAACCCATTGGGGCAAGCCATCATCGCCAGTCGTCCGATTCACATAGTCTCCGGCCGCGTATTGCTGCGAAGCATCATACGGCGTCACCCAGAGGTGATGATTCACGAATCCGGCTCGCGTTCTCACCGGACATTCCGGGGCCGAGTAGATTACTGAATTCTCGCCCGGCATCAGCACGTAGCTCACGGGCTGTCCGAGTGCATTCTTCTTGGATGGATTGATAATCCTCCACATACGGTTGGCGGCAGGATTGGTATCCCTTTGGGCGTCGAACTCGTTTTCGAGCGGCGTTTCCTTCAACACAAAAGCATTGGCATGAGGATTCGCCGGACCGCTGGGGGCGGGTTGCCAATTCATTTCCATGACGCTGTTTTCCACGCCATCGACATCCACGTCAAGCCGGAAGCAGAAAATGTGCTGGTGGCTGACGCCCAACAATTCCTTGCTGACGGGCGATCCGTACCGCATTTCGCCTTGTTCATCGTTTTCGGGGCCGCCGGGAGGAATGGCTGTGGTCAACAGGTCTCCGGTCAGCGTGACCTGGATTTCCAGCCCGGCGTCCTGGTGAAAAATCCAATCCACCGCATAGTCATAATTGCCCTGGGTATCGATGTAGGAGAGCACCAGATCGCGGGCGCGGCGGCTCTGATTGTGACCTGTCACATAATCAACATGTTTCCACAGGATGCCTCCGTCACGCTCGTAGAGCGCCACCGCGCCGGGAATGCGGAATGGCCGGCCGTGCTCATCACTGAAGACCGCGTCAAAGAGAGCCGCATTTTCCGGGCAATCGACGCCCGGCTCAAGCGCATGAGCGGTACGGCCCATGCCGCCGTCGCCCTCATCGTAACTGTCGTTGTAATAAAAAATCGGACTCGGGTCGGCATACGGAACAAACATCTCGGACATCGACCCTCGGTACAAAACCGGACGCATCCGTGCTTGGTCTTGGTAGGCGGCGTTGTATAGGACCAGACCTTCGCGCGGCGTCATGCCAAATCGGAAACGCCAGTTTAGCCAACGCACCTCGTGGCCGTGGACTTCAAAAGTCTTGCCGGCGGGTTGGGTGATGCGAAGGGGCTTAGGTTCCGGTGAAAAGCCTCCGGCGGGATGTCCAAAATCCGCAGCCTCTTTGGGAACGGCCGTGACGCCGGTGTCGATAAACTTGAAAACTTTCTGAGTGGTCAGATTGACAAAGACCATCAGGCCGGAGATGGGGCGTCCGTAGGGGTTGAGGGAATCTCCGCGGTAAAAGAAGATCACACCGAGCAACCGGTCGCCGCCTTGCTGCTCCAGAAAGTGATAGCCTGCGGATTCCGGCTCAACCTGGACCGCATCGAAGTCCTCAATGCCGCGCTGGTGGAGCGCCTCTTGCCATCGGGGGTCGGCCCGCACCACGCGGCGGGCGACTTCAGCGTCGTCGTCGATGGCATAGGGCTGAACGCCGTGAATTTCCCTCCAGCTTGTAACCTGGTTGGCGTCAAGATCGCTCACCGCTTCGAAGGTTTGGTTGGTGGCCCGGTCGTAAAGGATGGCGAATGCCTGGCGGCGCAAGGGATTTCCAGGCCGCCATCGCAGCAGGTCGTGCTTGGCGGGTTCCTTGAGTTCGATGGTGGCGAAGCGCACCTCCTTGTGAAGCTTGCCGGCGGTCTTCAACATATCGACGGCCTTGGCGATTTCTCCGCTGGTCAACGGATCAAGGGGATGAGACGGAATTGCATCCGATGCAGGAGCCGGAGATGTGCCGCCTTCGGGAAGCATGGCGAGCGCGAGCAACGACGTGGAGCTCTGCACGAAGCGGCGGCGGTTGATCATGGGGCGTCTCCTGATGGGTGATATATAATATGCGGCGCCGCGCGGGTGTCAAGGCGGCAGGCCTGGCAGGCTACTGAAAAGCCCCGGTTTGCCATGTTGAGCGCGGCGAAGCATCCGCCTGTCGTATTGAAAATAACCGGCATGGATTCTTCGCTGCGCTCAGAATGACAGCCCAAAAAGGGCTTTTTCATCAACTTGTTGGAAGGAACTCCCGCATGACTCTTGAAGAACAGCTCAGCCTGCCGATTGGAGATTTGTTGCACCAGGCCCGCATGGGGTTCCGGCTTTTTCCGGATATCGCCAGCATGATGGATGAGCTTGCCCGTTCGATGGCTGATGAAATCAGCGACGGAAACCGTCGAGGTGAGCCAACCCGGTGGATTCTGCCCGTGGGCCCGGTGGCGCAATACGTCCGGTTGGTGGAGATCACGAATCGCGAGCGCATCAGTTGGAAGAACGTCTTCACGTTTCAGATGGATGAGTTTCTGGACTGGCAGGGCCGCCCCTTGCCGCTCCAGCATCCCCTGAGCTTCGAAGGGTTCATGCGGCGCCAGGTTTTCGAGAAAATCGATCCTGAGCTTTGCCCCGATGCGGCGCACCTCCACTTTCCCAGCCCGTTTGCCCCGGACGCCATCAGCCAAAGCATTCAGGACGCCGGCGGCATTGATACCTGCTTCGGAGGTGTCGGTTATCACGGGCACGTGGCCTTTAATGAGCCGCCCATTTCACGCTGGTTCAAAGTGACGGCGCAGGAGCTGCGCGAGTCGCGGACGCGGGTGGTGGCGCTGGGCGACGACTCGATCGTGGTGCAGAGTATCAGTAGCTCAGGGGGAAGCTCCGCTTCGATCCCGCCCATGGCCGTAACCCTGGGCATGAAGGACATCCTGGCCTCGCGCCGCATTCGCCTTTACCTGGTGGGCGGAGAACGGCACCGGGCGGTTTTCCGGATCACCCTGCTGGGTGATGCGACGCCGGATTATCCGTCCACGCTCCTTCAGGGTCACCCGGATTGCGTGCTGCACACGGATTTGATGACGGCTCGGCCCATTCGGCCGTCGCTGGCTTGAGCGCCGCTACGGAGAAAGCTGTCACTATCATTGGTAATCCGCAATAGTTTGCCTGTGATATATTACGGTGCCGAGCGGCGCCGCGGGGGAATCTGCGAAGCCACGGCAACCGTGGTAACGAAAAGAGGTGCGGAGGATGACCGTCAACCGCAGATCGTTTTTGGGAACCATGACAGCTTGCGCTTCATTCTTGCCGTTGACGGGATTCCCGCGCCTTGACTTTGTTCCCGGGCGTTTTCGAGCGCCTCAATTCGAATCAGGCGGTTGCGCCTTGGTTGATTCCGGAGAATCGTGCCAGTTGCCGGAGTCACTTGCTGGCTATGCATGCGGCTTGAAAGCCATCGGGGCCAGTACCCTAAGAGCAGCGGTGGAATCGATTCCATTTTGCCCACTCATCATCGTTCCGGGCTTCGCCGGAGGCGAGACGCCTGGTGCGAGGAAAATTCGTGATCTGGCCTACCGCGGCAGTACCGTCCTGATTGAATCCGGGGCGCTCTTTGGTGATCCTTCAATGGTCGAGGCTCACCGTCGGATGTTACGGTCGCATTTTTCAATCGACGCCCAAGCTTCTATTGCGCTTTGGGAGAATCGGGAAGGGAAGCCGCATTCCAGCCTCGACTCGAGACAAGGCTCAACGCGGAGTCAACCTCCGGCCGTCATGATGGCATCCCTGCCGTACGTTGACTATGTTTGGCCCCACGCCGCCAAGATCCGTGACTTCAGCCGGGCTCTCCCGGTTTCCAGTGAGAGGGGTGAGGTGGTTGCGGTTGCTCCGGGTGGAATTCCGGTCGGGGTCAGAAGAGGCATCGGCCGGGGAACGGTGATCTTCCTGGGATCGCCCGTTGGGCCTTCAATCTTGTCGGGCGACCGCGAGGCTCGCGAGTGGCTTCACGGCGTCGTGGCACGAGCCATTCGGGAATCATGATCTTTTGGACAACGGCGACGGAAGCGAACGCGCGGCGTGCTGAGGCCGATTGGTTAATGCCCGGCCCAATTTCAAAGTCGTGGCGATTCGGTCCGCTCCTCACGTCCGGACTACTTCCTGACGATAATTGGCAAGGCCCGGCGGAGCGATGCCCCTTACCGTCGGGTTTAGTGTAAGCATTGTATTGTCGATAAGATGGCCCATTTGCATTGTCCTTGACAAAGGAGCGAACCTGATCTAACATGATTTATGAAGCAAGGAGATATGGCCATGCCTGAAATCACGATGCCCCACTAACTCAATAGTGTTTTAACCTCTCCGCTATCTCGCCAACTTTTTGAGCGCGCTCCACCGCAAGCTTATGAAGGTCGCCTTCCTTGGGATGCTGGGCATCCTCCGGAGCAGTGTCGTCCGCAAATCCCTTTTTTAACAGCTTAATATCCGCTGGAAACTGGTCCTTCAACTGCGAATCTGACGGCGTTGCTGGAGGAATTGCCTCTTCAAGATCACTGAGGGCGCTATCCGTTTCCCCTAGCCGTGCGTGAGCGCAGGCACGGTTATAGTGAATGCTGAAGTGATGACGCGCCGGCTCAGCCAGTTGCCACGTCAGCTTGGACAAAGCCTCCGTCAGCAATTTCACGCTTTCTTGATAGCTTTGCTTCACGTGCTCGATGTACGCAAGATTGTATCGGGCTCTCTGTTGTTCCGGATCGAGCTTCAGGCTGGCCTGGCAGCGGTCCCAAGCGTTTGTGAGCTCCTGGGTGCTCGGATCGATGTTCAAGGCGAAGAAAACTCGGTCATTGAGCGCCCCGACATTGTAGCTGTCTTGACCCAATGACCGCTCGAGATAAAAGCGCGAGCGTTCCATATCGTCCTCAAGGGGAGCCGGCTTGTTGGCGTCCTTCTTCCTTTCCTCTTTTTCAATTTTGTACTTTACGCCGTAGAAGTTGCCCAAACCGTGAAAAATCTCGGAAACTTCCTTGCGGACCGGCCCCAGATCAAACGGCTCAAGCGCTGCGATCGCTTTCTCGTAATACAGAATTTCCTGCTTGCCCTGCGGGCGTAGCCTATCGTAGTTCTCCTCCGTCCAGTCGATGACGGGAAACAAATGCGTAACCCTTGTCACGATGGCGCGGATCCCGACGTCCATGTCCGACAAAAGTGGGAAGCGGCTTTGAACCTTATGGACGAAGTCTTCCACCTGCCGGTTGGCGTCGTCTTGAATCCTATTTAGTGTGGCGGCGGCGTTGTCCCTAACACCGGTCATTTCGCCGGGTAGTTTTTGAACTTCCTGGCGGGCGTCATTCTCAATTTGTGTCAGGCGCCCGGCGGACTGTTGAGCCTGCTGAAGGGCGTCGTTTCTGATCTGGTTCAGGCGATCACTGGACTCCTTGGCCTGGGCGTAGCTGCTAAGTCCAAGCGCGATGCCGTACACGGCGGTCATGGCGACGAGAAGCGACAGGAGCTTCTCCAGATCATCGGCGCGCTTTTCGTAGCTATCGAGTTTGCTCTTCACCACTTCAGTCAACTCCGGGGAACCGGAGGTGGCTGGCGCGGAGCGGATGTCGGGTCCGGCGTTCCACCAAAAGTCCGCGGCTATCAGAAACGTGGCAGCCGACGCGCCCACCAGCATCCAAGCTAGCGGCCGGAAGAGGGTTCTGCGCCTCTTCCATGTAATCCACAGAATGATGGCGACAAGAGCGATAACCCAGATCCAAGCCTGATGCGCTAGCACTGAAAGCAGGCGCGCGCCCGGGACCATTTGAGCACCTCCTGAAATGCCTTGTCCGCGGTATCCGTGCCCGCGGATCCGCAGAGGAAGCTTTCATGACCGCCTGAGAAGTGGCACATTGGCCCCCTACCAGAGAGAACCCCTCAGGCGGGTGACAAGACCTGCTCACACCCGCTTGATTCCGAACTTTTCCAGGCGGTATTGCAGGGTGCGAAACGTCATACCCAGCAACTGCGCGGCGCGGGTGATGTTGCCATTAGTGCGTTGCAGCGCCTCCTGAATCTTGGCTTTCTCGTGCTCCTCCCAAGTGTCTTCGGGGATGACCGGTTCAATCCAAGCAGCGGTGGCTGCGACGGCGCCCTGAGCCGCGCCGAAAGCAGAAACCATTGAAGCGACAGGTTGCAGGATTTCAGGCGGCAGGTCTCCAAGCTCAATCTGGTTGGTTTCGCCCAGCAGGACAGCCCGCTCCATCGCCCATTCAAGCTGGCGAATATTTCCGGGCCAGGCGTATTCTTCGAGCGCCTGGAGAGCCTCGGGCGACATGCCTTTCAGCTTGCGGTTGGAAACGAGCGCCGCCTTCTGCATGAAGTGGAGAGCGAGCACTCCAATATCCTCGCGCCGGTCACGCAGCGGCGGGCAGTTGATGGGGATCACCTTCAACCGGTAATAAAGGTCTTCGCGGAACTTGCTTTCCTTCAGCAATTGTTCCAGATTGCGGTTGGTGGCGGTAATAATTCGAACGTCCACCTTAATGGGTTCGGTTCCACCCACGCGCAGAATCTCGCGTTCTTGAAGCGCGCGCAGAATCTTCGCTTGCATGCTCAAACTGGTGTCGCCGATTTCGTCCAGAAAGAGAGTGGAGAGGTGGGCGCGTTCAAACAGCCCTTTCTTCTGCTGATGAGCGTCGGTGAAGGCGCCTTTTTCGTGGCCGAAGAGTTCGCTCTCCAGCAGCGTTTCGGTGAGCGCAGCGCAGTTGACGGCCAGGAAAGGACGATCACGGCGCGGGCTGAGCCGGTGAATCTGGCGGGCGACAAGCTCCTTGCCGGTTCCGCTCTCGCCAAGAATCAAAACGGTGTGACTGGTGGAAGCGACCTTGGAGATCATGCGCAGCATGGCCTTGGTGGCGGGTGAATTGCCAAGGATGGTCTGGCGCAGGCTGCTGAGCCGGCCGGAAATATCCTTCACCACGTCCAGCAGCTTGTCGCGGTCCACCGGCTTTTCGAGATAAGTGTAGACGCCTTTCTTGGTAGCCTCGATGGCAGTCTGAATGGACGGGTACCCGGTGATCACCACCACGGCCACGGTGGGATCGGCCTGGAGAATGGCGCTGAGCAATTGAATGCCATTCATGCCGGTGAGGTTCAGGTCGGTGACGACCAGATCATAGCGTTTCTGGCCGATCAGGCGCAAAGCGCTTTCGCCACTCGGCGCGGTATCCGCCGCATAGCCTTCATCTTCAAGGATGTCGCGGTAAATTTCGCGTTGGCGCTCTTCGTCATCGACGATCAGGATGCTGGTTTCAGGCGTCATTTGGCAGTCAGCGATCAGCTTTCAGCCGGACCTCAATCCGAGGCTGAAAAAATCACAAAGTCGTCATGCTGAGCGAAGCATCCGGGCTTGCGATTCGAAATGATAGATCCTTCGCTTCGCACCGGATGACACGGTCCGCTTGGGAGACAGCCGCGCCTACGTGGTCACCATTTCCACGGCTCCGAGCGGGGCGTGGCTCATCGGAATCTCGAGGATGAACTCTGCGCCTGGGCCCTGGTGAGACGCCACGTAAATCCGCCCGCCGTGGTCTTCAATGATTTTCCGAGTGATAGCAAGGCCCAGGCCGAAGCCCGTGGTCTTGGTGGAAAAATATGGAGCGAAGATCTTTTCGCGGTCCTGGGCCGGAACTCCCGGGCCGGTATCTGAGAAACTCAGGCGGATCTTGCGCGAGCCGCCATTTGCCGGGGCCTCGCGAGTGGAGACCCGGATGCTACCCCCGTGCGGCATGACCTGAACGGCATTCGTCAAAATATTCAGGAAGCAGGTCTTCAACTGGCCGGAGTCGGCGTCGATCGCCGGCAAGTTTTCCGGCACATCCAACTGAATTTCAACCTCCTGCGTATGAGCCTGTTTTTCCACCAGGGCCACGGCGTCGGCCAGTGTCTGTCGCAGGTGGCACGCCGCGAGGACGGGTGGAGTCTGGCGGCCGATGCTCAGGAAGTCGTTCACCAGGCGGTTCAAACGGCTGATTTCGTCCTTGACGTTGGCGAGGTTGCGCTGGATTTCAGCCGCGGCGCGGCTGGCTGAAGTCCCTTCGCGGTCGGCAGCGAGCGAAGCCTGCTTGATCCGAATCTGGTCAATGCTGAGGTTGATAAAGTTCAAAGAATTGCGAATCTCGTGCGCCGCGGTGGCGGCAAACCGGCCCACCAACGAAAGCTTTTCGGCTTCGCTCAGCCGCTCCTGCAGGGTCCGGCTGGCGCGCAGACGTTCCACCATCTGGTTAAACGTGTGTTCCAGCCGGCCGATTTCGTCATGCTCCTTGACGGGTAACGACACGTACATATTGCCCCCCGCCACCTGCTTGGCGCCTTCCACGAGCATGTCCACGGGGCGAGTGAAACGGAACGCCAGGTAAACCGCGCCAAAGATGCCCGCCAGCATGGTGGGAAAAATCCAGAACGAAGCCGAGATGTAATTGCGGCGGAGCAAGGCCTTGGCGTCATCGCCGATGCCTTTGAAGGTGAGATAGCCAATCACCTTGTCGCCCTTGGTAAGCGGAAACTGCACTGTATAGGAATCCTCCTGCACGCCGCTATCGACATTTACATCCTTGAAGTTGTAAAACATCTTCACCAAGTCAGGTTTGGCCACGATGTGGCGCTTGCGGATCTTGGTTTTCTTGCCGACGTACTTACGGTTGGTGCTGCCGACGATTTTGCCGCTCGGCGTCACCACGCTGATGGTGCTACCCGGCAGACGCGTCAGGCCGTTGTCCTCCACCACGCGAGTGTACATATCCAGGACTTGCTTTTCCGTCATTTGCGGAGCGATCTGATCCGTGACTTTGGCGACCTGGCTGATCACGGTCAAGTCCTCGGCAACGCCGTTCACATACGTCCTCATGCGCTGGCTGACACGGACGTAGGTGACCACCAGGATGGCGCTAGTGGTGGCCATGGTGAGAAACAAGATCAAGGCCAGCCGCGTCCTGAACCGGAGATTGGAAAAACGCCAAATGCCGCGTGGTGATTCCATTGCCTGGGGCCTCGCTTACCCCTTTGATCTGAATTCTATAAGATGGGGGCGTGAGAAGCAAACTGGGTGACGGGCGAGCGTTGTGGCTTACGTACTCAGGAGACGAGTGAGACCGAAAATTTTCGGCCTGCGTTTTTTGGGGGTTGTGGTGCAATGATTTTGTTGCATCGCAGGAATTCGTCAAATATGTGCCAAAATGCAACACTTGCGTGAGCCTCTCAGTCGCGGCAAAGAAAGCTGGGGGCGAGAACGCTCGCGCTACGTCACGGCACGATGCCCGGGATACCTATGCCCCAAAATTTCAAATTCGAAATTACGGCTCGCGATCCCCAGACTAAGGCCCGGACGGGGTTGATTCACACTCCCCACGGTACAATTGAGACTCC
>JBOGKI010000119.1:0-10275 GCA_050745605.1 Terriglobia bacterium
GCCTTGGGAGGGGTACGGCTCATCTCCGAGAAAATTCTTGAACGTCTCTACGAAGAACACCTCTAGCCTTGGGCTCGAAGCGAAATGAATGTGGAGGCCGCGCGCACTCAGTCGGCGTGGCCCTTCAGAAGCTCCTCCGGGGCATCCGTTAAGCGCCCCATCATCTCATAAGTCCTCACCAGCGCATGATCCACCATTCTCTCCCCAGCTCCCACTTCAACCCAGGTCGTGGAATTGGCCGTACCGTATCCACCTTGCGTTGCTGTCAGGATGGTGGGAATGTAGCCACTGTATCCATTGGCATACCCTAGGAAAAAGGCGTCTCGAACGGGGCACCGATCACGCCAGTTGATTTGAAAATCCACGAAAGGCTCTCCCGGCATCGTCATCCACGCGATGCGATTATTGAGGAGCACGGTGGAGACGGGAAACTGCAATTCCCCAGTAATTTGCGGCGCAAAATGCTGAAATACCGTCGGGCCATAAGCCAACAGGAGCGCCTGATGGAACCTCCGGGGGTTCCATCGCAAGTCGAATGTCAGCGTGTCGTTGACAACGGCGATGCTTGAAGAAGGATCGCGCTGAGTGCGAATCGCGTTCGCCACGCGAGCGGCTTCCTCGCCCAGGCGCTGGCCAGTCCAGTCCCGCATTTTCACCGCTCCATCCTGGACGGTGGTCCCGGTAAAGTATGGATTGATGTCACCCGCCGCGCCTTGCAGAAAGAAGCACAGTGGCCGTCCGTCCATGTCACGCTCAACCACTTCCGCCATGACTCCGGGATAGTCTGCCGAGAATTGCAGATTATCCGCGCCGAAGATCACAGCGTGGCAGGCATAGTTCACGAGAACGGCAAGCGGTTGTCCATCCGCCGCATCGACTCGCAGGACTGAGACGGTTGGGTCTACGGGCGCCGTGGGCACCTTGGTTGGGTTGGACCAGAACATGGTGACCGTGCCATCCGGATTGACGCGACGCCGGTTGTAGCCGATATCCACGGTTCCGTAATCCGCGCCGAGCCGCGCTTCCACGAGCCGCGCACAGGCCTCATCGACGGCTTTCGCGATCCGCTCCAGAGCCGTGGTCTCCCATGCGGGTGTTCCATTGGGATCTTCATCCATCACTACAGGACCGGCGTGCGTGTGCGATGCGGCAGTCAAGAGAAAAGAAATACTGCTGGATTGCTTGATAGCCTTCTTCAAGCTCTCGAGTGACGCCGGCCCGAACGTACGTCCTAAATCGAGAGTGACCAGTGCCCATCGCCTATCACCCGCTTCCAGCACCAGAACCCTGGCAAAGAGCGGATCGAGGACACTCTTGGCCGGCGTCAGCCGCTCAAAATAGCCCCACATCATCGTGCCCACTGGAGGCGTAATATCAACCTTGGCGACTCCCGCTTTCAGCACGCCTGTTGGTCCGCCGCCTTCTGTAGCTCGTGTATTCCCGGACTGGACGTAAGCCTGAGCCTGCCTGGTGCGCGAGACGTGAACGCCCTCGGTCGTCTCCGAGAGGAGCCGGTTGACCCCCAAAATTCCGCCCAGCGATGCTAGCCCCGTGGCGCCCGCGAAACCCGTCTTGAGAAAGCCTCGACGATTTACTTCCGGATCGTTCGCCATGAAAGTCTCCAAAGTCCGGACTGGCGGCGGTTTTTTATCTCGAGGTTGCCCCCACCCGGTCAAACTGGTTTATTTTGACCGGCTGGGCTAGCGCGATCAGTTGATTCAGATCGAAGTCTTTATAGAGATCGAGGCAGAAGAGTTCGGGAGCTTTGCGCAGCGGGACCGGCGCAGAAAGCAGATAATTCAGGCTTTTCATGCCGCCGTAAGTAACGACGTCCGAAAAAAGAGAAGGATCGATGGCCGCGGCGGTAAGCGCAACAACCTGGCTGCGGATGCCTCGGGTTTCCAGGCGGATCTTTTGGTTCTGCGACGTCTGGCGGAGCCACTGGGCGGCGCCGATCAACTGCGCCACTTCGAGGCCCAGCGGTCGTTCTCCGGTTGTCGAGATCAAGAGTTCATAGTCGGTCGGGTCGGGCTTCTGCGGGCGCATCTCACCGTTGAAGATCACGTTCAATGCCAGAACCTGCTGGCCACGGTTCACAAGGTGCGAAACGAGGTCAGCCGTCGCTTTCCGGCCGTTATCGTCCAGGACGATCACCGGCGGCGCACTGGGCTGGACGGCGATACCCTGCAGCCAGTTTCCGGTGGCGCTGAGTCCGTTATCGAAGTCCAGGCGATAGGAAAGCGTTTCCATACCCATGCCCTTGGTGTTCCACATTCTCCAGGCGTGTTCGATGGCGACCGGCTTATAACGGATTATGGTCTTGAGTTCTTCTCTCTGGGTGGAAGCTTCTGACGATCCTTCCGCCGCAGCCGGCGGGCGCGTGATTTCACTTGCCAGTTTTCTCGCGACGCCCAGGACCGTAAGATTGTCAGCGGGCACGCCCACTTTGAGTTCGTTATCACTCTTAATCTCCGAATAGCTGGGAATCTCCTTTTCCGAAACCGGCAGGTTGAAATAGCGCGTGAAAAAGGCGTAAGCGTGCTGCCGGTTATCGAGGAGGTAATTGTGGGTTCCGGGGTCGCGGTTCTCGTGCCATGCCAGAGCATCGGGCTTTCCATAAAGCTCGAAGAAAGGCTTGATGGCCTCATAAATATAGGGCTTCACCAGCATCGCCCGGAAGCAGCAAGTGTCCATGGCATTGTGGATGAGCAAGGTGGGGCGGGGCGCGCGCATGGCAACGAGGTCGGAGTAATCTTCCCCATCGGTGAAGTCAGTAGGATTTTCTTCCACCTCGTCGGTGTCCTCGGGATGCGTGATGTTGGTTTGGAGAGTTGAGAATCCCGCCACTTCCACCGCAACTTTGACGCGCGGATCGAGCGCCGAGAAGACGATGGTCTGCCAGCCACCGCCCGAAAGGCCGGTCATGCCGAGGCGGCTTGAATCCACTTCGGGAAGGGACGCGAGATAGTCGAGGCCCCTTCGCATGGTGAGATAAAACAGGCCCAGGGCGTTCGCTCCAACCAGGTCAAGGTGGGCGCCGAAATCGTGACCGTTCTCGGGCTGCGAAAGCTCGCCGAAACCAAACCACTCCTCGTTCAGCGCCACAATGCCCCGCTTGGCAAAGTTGATGCAGCGTTTCTGGATAAATTCCCCTCCCTTTCCCTCTGGCCAGTGACCATAAACGTTCAAAATGGCGGGTATCTTGCCGTGGACATTCTCCGGCTCGTAAAGAATCGCGGTGGACCAGAAGCCCGGTACGATTTCATAGCGCAGTTTGCGCAGACGGTAGCCGTGACCCGTTTCAATCACCCCGGCTTCTTCGAATCTCGGAGGCAAGTTAACCCAATCCTTGGGCCAGCCATGAAACGCGATATCGTTCAAGATGTGTTTCCGCAGGCGGGCTGCTTCTGCAGTCCATTCGCGCGTCGAAGTGGGTGTGGTCAATGGGCGCATGCGCGTCATCAGGAATTTCTGGACCTCGAATGCGGTGACTGCTGTCGCCTGGATGGGCCTTTTCAAAATGGGCGCGATCGTCTCAGGCGTGCTTTGGGCTCTTAACGGCTGGACAACGAACCAAGAAAGCATCATCAGCGCAAACAGACACTTGAATTTCACTGGACCTCCGGTCGAAAGCAGATGTTAGGTGTCAGGTGTCAGGAAAAGCGAGAATAGCAGGGCAGGTCTCTTACTCGCCAGGCCCGCAAGGATCGCGCTTGGCTAAGCTTCAACCGGCTGATCCGCAATTTCTTCCCGCTTGGGATCCCAGTAGAGCTTCTTCCCGCTCCAATAAGATTGCGTAGCCATGATGCACACGAGCGCGTGTGAGAACCCATGATCCACATTGGCGTTTGGTTGTTTGCGGTCCTGCATGGCGCGCAACCAGTTCATCAGGTGGGCCACATCGTCGTCATCCGGGCCGAGTGAGTTGGGCGGCGGTGCACCGGGCACGTGCACAACGTTTGCGCCATCCTTCTCAGGGCCCACGAGCGGAACTCTGGTGTAAACCGGTCCCGACTCCCAAGGATCAAATTCTCTTGTCCCACCCTCTTTCGTCACCACGAACAGTGACGCTCCCTCGCCGCCGTAATTGACGATGGTGCCATCACGGCCCTGAATGCGGCTGAAGCTCCGGTAGCTGTTGCCAAAGGTGGTTCGGTAGGTGTAAAGGAAGCCCTTGGGATAGGTCAGCGCCGTGATGCACGTATCAGGGTTTTCGCGCCGGTCGTTCCAAACAAGAATACCCCCCTGAGACACGGCGCTTACCGGATAGGCCTCGTCCATCCACAAATGAACAAGGTCACTACCGTGACTGAGCCACTGGTCAAAAATCCCGGAGGAGAAATCCTTATAGAGACGAAATTCCAGGTAAACATGGGGATTAAAGGGACGGAAGGGTTTCCCGAGCAGCCAGCGCTTCCAATCCGTATCTTGCTCGCGGAGGTGCGAGGCACTGCCATCCATCCACTGCTTCCATTCCGCGCTTACATCCATCAACCTCTCAGGCGAGATCCCGGTATCAGCCCGCCGAAACCGCCAGCGCTCCTCGTTCACGTTCCATTCCTGCTCGATCTGAACCACCTTGCCGATCCGGCCGGATCGAATGATATCCCGCACCGCCAGCGGATACGGCTGGCTGCGATGTTGAGTGCCCATCTGCACAACCTGCTTGGAAGACTTCACTGCGTCGCGAGCCTCCTTGGCTTCTTCCAGAACATTGGCAAACGGCTTCTCAACGTAGCAGTCCTTTCCGGCGCGCACGACTTCCGTGCAGAGCTTGGCGTGCTGGAAGTCGCCAGTCGCGATCATCACTCCGTCAATGTCATTGCGGCCCAGCAACTGCTCCGGGTACTGATAGGCGTCGGGTGTCAGGTTGAAGAACTTTTTCACTTGCGCGACGCGGCGCTCACGGGCCAAACTCCAGAGGTCACACACGGCAACGGTTTCCACCGGCATTTGCTTGGAAGCCAGGTGCACCATGTGGACATGGCCCTCGCTGCGTGAGCCGCAGCCGAGTTGACCCAGGCGAATCCGGTCATTCGCCCCAAGTATCCTCGCATAGGAGCCCGCCGTCATGCCCGCGCTCGAGGCCGCCAATACCGCCCCTCCGGCTTGCTTGACAAAAGCTCTGCGGGTTAAGCTCTTCCCTTCACTCTCCGCCATCACTTCCTCCTGAAAAACCTCCTGTGAAACCGTTTCTCATGCCACCGTCCGTCTCATTTGCTCACAGGAAGGCGCTGCCGTCTAATTGCGCAGCAGACTCCTCGTCCAGATATACGGTCGCGTTAGGGTGTGTCCGCAAGATTGTGGCCGGGCAATCTGTGGAAATGGCCTCGGTCAGAGTCCGGCTGACAATCTTTGCCTTACGACCGCCCGGTACGGAAATGATCAGCTTAGGAACGCGCATCAAAACGGGAATCGTAAGAGTCAAGGCCTGCGGAGGCACTTCCTGAAGATTCTGGAACCAACCTTCCGCCACTTGCTGCTGACGGCAAGCTTGATCGAGCGAAACCACTTTCGCATCCAGAGAGTCCCAGAAATTTGCCTCAGCCGGGTCATTAAACGCCAAATGTCCGTTTTCGCCGATGCCGAGCAAGCACAATTGAGGCCTCTGGGACCGAAGCCGGTCACCATATTCGCTACAGGTGCGCTCGGGGTCAGACGTTGTGCCATCGATTTCGTGAAACTCGCGCAGCCGGACTCGTCCGGTCAAATGCTCCCGCAGGTAACGCCGGAAGGAAGCCGGGTGCTCCGGGCCAATGCCAAGGTATTCATCCATGTGAAAACCGATCACCTGATCCCATGGGATATTGGACATCGTTGTCAAAGCCCGAAGAGTTTCGAGCTGGGAAGCTCCGGTCGCAAAGATAACTCCGACCGGCGAGTGTCGCCGCACCACGCTTCGAAGACTTTCCGCCGCAACCCGAGCCGCTGCTTCAGCCGCGGCTTGACGGCTCTGGTAAATCTCAAGCTTCAGCGCACCGGCCGTAAGAGACTTCTGCTCCGTGTCTGGGATTCTCATCGCCGCTCTCTCCCCCGAGAATTTGGCTGTCGAAGGATCACTGTCACCTCCCATCGAAGCCGCCCGACCCTCCGCTCAGGCAACACTTGCACTTGCTTCCGGTTGGCAGTTGATGCATTCTGACCATCGGGCCTGACAAACAAATCAGGCTGACCTTGGGGCAGTCCACTCACCTGACTGTCCGACTGGTAACATCACGACCCAAGGGCGCATTAATACCGCACTCAGGCAACCGATGTCAAGAGTGAGTTTCTGGAATTTTTAGAAATTATTCTCAGCTTGTTTCAAGCCCCGCCCGGCGGATACAATGGGAAAACGTCCTATGGTATTGCAAAATAAAAAGATTGTGGCCGCCTCCCAAGAAGGACGAGTTCCTGTTCGGAACCGAGACGCTGAACGCCAGGGTCGAGGATCGGCGTTGAATTCTGGGAGCAACAACTAGTCAAAACCGAGAACAGCGCCGTCAGGGGATTCGATGGCTGGAAAGCCGACTCTAAGACAGCTCGCAAAAACCGCCGGGGTGAGCCTCGCGACCGTATCCCGGATCATCAATGGTAGCGCCAGGGTGGGGGGAGAATTACAGGAACGGGTTCGAGAGGCTGCGCGGGAACTCGGCATCGACCTGCATCAGACCAACCGCTCACGGACGGTGGCTTTTGTGCTGAGCAACCGGGAAATGCTCCATTCTTTTCATTCCAGAATTTTGGTTGGGGCACAAAGCCAGTGCGCGCTTCGCGGCTGGGACATGTTGTTTATGTCCCTCCAATATCCCGCCGATGTTGCTGCAAAGGACCTGCACCTTCCCGCGGTGTTGCGCCGTCGCGACGTGGCCAGAGCCGTGATCCTGGCCGGGACTAATTCGCAGAATTTGATCACGGCCTTACAGGACCGTGGGTCTCCCTTCGCGGTCCTGGGTAATAATCTTCTTGGTGAGGCGCCAAAAGCCGGAGGGGACATCGTATATTCGGACGACGTACAAGGCGCGCATGAGATGACACGCTACTTGCAGGGCTTGCGTCACCGCCACATCTGGTACGTGGGAAACAGGCGACTGCCGTGGCTGGAGCGCTGTTTCAGAGGTTACTCGAAAGCGATGGAAGAAGCAGGACTTGAGCCTCACCAGCGGGAAATCGACTCAGCCAGCGAGCAAGAGATCGGCTACCTCGGCGCCAAGCTGATTTTGACCCGCAGCGATCCCGTTACCGCCATCTTCGCCGGTACCGATCCCATTGCGTCGGGTGTTTACAAGGCTGCCGCTGATTGCTCCTTCAAGATTCCGGACGATTTGAGCGTGGTGGGATGCAATGACACTTATGGAGACCTCCTGCATCCACGGCTGACCACCATACGCGAGTTTCCAGAGCAACTGGGGAAACAGCTTGTGGAACTGGTGCTAACCCGCATTGAGCAACCGGACCTCGCACCCCGCCGGGTGACGATTCCAACCGAGTTAGTGAAGAGGGAATCGTGCCATCGCCTCTTTACCTCCAGCGATAAGATCCCCGTTAAAGTACCAGAAGAGACCACGGAAGCTTAGCCTACATTTCTCAACACCGAAACCGGATGGGCAAGGCTCAACCCGCCGTCACTGGTCACTGCCGTCAGTCTTTGGTTTGGCGTCCCGAGCGGATTGTTACTGTCAGATGCCCAGGCCGAGGGGTGGCCGCGACTAATCTGCCTTCAATTCGTCGTGGGCTCCGCATTTCTCAGGGAAAAGCCCGCGGCGAGAAAAACGCTCGCCGTGGCTACCATTACCAGGGAGGTCCACCTGCTTCAGAGACACTGCCCTCGCGCTTAATGAGAACCACCCAGAATGCCGGGGAACCAATGCACCGCATTATCGTGATAGAGCTTGCGTAGGACATCCTGGGGCAGGTCGAGTCCCTGCACCTTGCGGCCTTGGTATTCCAGAGCGTCTTTCGTGGCGAAGAAGCGCCAGTCTCGGGCGTAATGATTTTCCCAGTCCTTTACCGTGGCCTGGGCATCCGCGCCGGGCGGGAAATCCAAATCCGTGGCGTAGAGCAGGCGGTCCTGATATTGGGTGATGAAAGCAATCATACCGGCGCGGGGTTGCATCATCAGGTAGGGCACGCGGCCCGCGATATCCACGGCGAAATTGGAATAGCGGTCGAGGTGCTGGGCCAGTTGATTGAAATCGGCTTCCATGCTGCCGAGATGTGCTCCGACGACGCGAAGGTCCGGGTTCTGCTCAAGCAGGCGATCGCGCGCCCGCAGGATTTCCTCTTTGGACGCAGGAAGAGGCTTCTTATACATGTACCATTCCGGGTGCTCCTTATAGTACGAGTAGTCCGGCGACCTGGGATTGGGAGGTTCCCAGGAGGTGTTGGGGTCCGCGACGTGAGCAACGAGCGTCTTATGATGAGCGGCAATGTCCTTGTAGATCGGCTCAAACACGGGGTCATTGGGCAGGATGTAATTGCCCTTGGCATCCTTGATTTCCATACCGATGTTTTTCCAGATCTTTACCGCAATAGCGCCTTCGTCAAAATTGTGGTTGATCTGGCGAATGGCCGCTGGTGCGAAACCGCGGTCCCTGTATTTGTAGGGGTCAAAGGTGGTGCATAACGCTGCATCGCCGTCGCTGGCGTGGACCACTTCCAAAGCATCCTTGATCTCTGCCGGCAAGTCTCTCTCAACTTTGCTGTGATCGTTGTCAACGCAAATATCCAGAATGTGCATATGGAGCTTTTGCAGCATGGCATAGAAGGCCGGATCACTCTGGAACACGTGTGTATGGGTGTCAATCGGCTCAAGGGCGGCAAAGGCCTGGAGCTCACTGTCAGAAAAATGACCGGTGACGGGAGTCGCTGAAGATGAAGTTGACGGTGAAGATTTCCCCGCTGGATGTTTGCTGCATGCTCCGGCCGCAATTGCCAATACCAGTAAAAACGCAAATTTTTTCATGATTCACCTCTTGGACCTTCATCGTATTGGGACCGCCCTGTATCATTCTGAACGATTCAGGATGTTCCACATGGTTCCACTGAAAATCTGCGCCTGGACGTTTTGAGGGACGTCACAGGCATCCAGCATTTTGTGATACCTTGCGAGCTCACGGTCAAATTCGGCCAGGTCTCCCTGGAAAACATCGGAACCGAAAACCAGCTTCTCGAAGGCGCTGACGCCGGATGGAGGGGTATGGGGACTCACCACTCCAGACCACCAGAAGATTGATTTGAAGAAGGTGTAGTCATTCGCCTTCTTAATCAGGGATGAGCCCGAAACGTCGAAGTAGAGGTTAGGATTCCAGCGCGCGATCTCCGCCGCTTCCGCGTAGTCGGGATTGCCAAGGTGGGCGCCGATGACAGTGAGCTGGGGGAAACGCCGGGCGATCAGGTCCAGCCGCGTGGCCCGCATACGATCAAAGCTGACGTCTTCGGGCTGCTGAGGGTCCTCGCGGTTCACGATTCCGGTGTGGAAGAGCAGAATCATGTGATATTTTTCCGCGCGCTCGTAGATCGGCCAATAGCGCTGGTCATCATAGTTATGAAGTGGCGAGGACATCTCCCCCAAACCGCGAAAACCCGCCGCCTGGAACCGGTCCACCTGCGCCAAAACATCAGGATCATCCAGCTTGATATCTCCAAACCCGATCAGGCGGTCCGGATGTTGCCGGATGGCGTCTCGCGCTTGTTCGAACGCCCGAGGTGTTGTCAGTAGAAAAGCAAGGCCGCCTACAGCATTCAACTTGGCCACCAACTTGTCCAGGAATCCCCGCTCACCGTTGTAGTGAACGTGAACATCGATGATTTTTGGCGCGGTGCGCTGCGCTTGGAGCATTCCCGGCGCGAGCACTAGGAAAAGAGCGGCGTATCCTGCATAAAAGCGCTTCAAGGCATCTCTCCTTTTTCGAACGGAAACCCTTGCCGGCTATACATTCTCCGGAACCACAAAGGGCGCCCGGTAGCCGCGATCAGCATCGCGCAACAGGAGATCAGCCTCCGGGTCGTTGATCACTTCCTGAGTGTCCGGGTTAAAGTGAAGGGTTCTGCCCAGGCGATAGGAGGCGTTCGCCAGGTGGATCAGCGCGCAGGAAACGTGGCCCTCTTCGACGGGCGCATGCAAGTCTTCCTTCTTCCGGCTGATCACGCAATCAATAAAGTTGGAGAAATGCGCCACCTCTCCTTCGCCCTCTTTGCCCGCAGGTCCTGGTGATTGGTCTTTTCCCAACCAGGTCTTGAAGGCGCCGCCTCCCCCGGAACCCACAGCCAGATAGCCTTTTGATCCGTAAAAAA
>JBOGKI010000120.1:0-10262 GCA_050745605.1 Terriglobia bacterium
AACCTGGCACGACCCCTCCCCATAGTGACGGAATGAAATCGCAACTGCTTGTGAACACACCGTTTCACCCCGGAGACCGTGGAAGTTGGGTTAGCTTACGAGATAGAATTAGGACGTGAGATTCTCAATCTCAAAACCCGGGTTCGATTCCCGGTAGCGCTACCCAGCATTCCTTCGAAGACTTGCTAAACCTCCATGCCTTGCAAGCTTGCCTCATGGCCATCCGCAAAGGTAATCTCAATCGGATCGCCGACGCAAGTCCCGGTCTTGCTGATGGTGAACGGGGGAAGCTCCAGGACGCTGCGTGCTTCGCGGTGAATAGCAGAAATGCGGAAGGGGCGCAGGTTTTCCTGCAAGTGGATGGCGCGCAAACCCTGGTCCAGCAGAATCACATCGATCGGGAAGAGCATTCCGAAGGTGTGAACACCGACGGAGGGCCGGATCCAAAGCCCGTTTCCGGACCTCGCCCAATTGCGGGTGCGCCCCATAAGCCCCACAAAGCGGCGCAGGTGCGTTGCCGCAATTTCTGCATGCGACGCCATCACGGTGTGATTACGAAGATTGCGCACCAGCACGCGGCTCGTGCTCTTAACGCCACCAGGTTCCGGCCCGCGCGTTCGGGCTTCACCTAAATGCCAAATCGGCGCGGCCTCCACACGGTTCAATGGGAAGCCTGCCGGCTGCGGCGCCAGACGATGACGATCAGCACCAGAACGGCAATCGCGCCGGCGGCGATTCGAATCGTGGTTGAATCCATGCAGCATGACCTCCAGGGGATGTTTGCAACATTCTTAATGCGTTGGCCTATGCAGTGGCGGCAGGTGGCGGGTGGTTCTGCGGCGCTCATAGGGCGCCGCGGCCGCGGCGGCGCCGCTATTTTGCAAGCGCCGGCAACAATCCCTGCATCATTCTGAGAACCGCTGGTCCCAGGATCACCACAAAGAGAGCGGGGAAAATGAAGAGAACGAGCACTGGAATCATCTTCACCGTGGTTTTAGCCGCAGCTTCCTCCGCCCGCTGGCGGCGCAAAGTTCGAAGGTTCTCGGAAAAGACGCGCAGGGATTGGGCAATGCTGGTGCCGAAGCGGTCTGCCTGAGTCAGGAGCGAAACCAGGGAACGGACGTCCTCCACGCCGGTCCGTTGCGCCAGGGCGCGGAACGCCTCCGCCCGCGCTTTGCCGACACGAACTTCGAAATTCATGAGCTGCAGCTCCTCAGTCAGTTCAGGGCGCGCGAGCGACAACTCCTGGGAAACCCGCAACATGGATTGATCGAGCGCCAAACCGGCTTCAACACACACGATCAGCAGGTCCAGAGCGTCCGGCAGGCCGGCTTGGATCCGGCGCTGGCGCCGCCGTACCCGCCAGGTAAGCCAGAAGTCTGGAACGACAAAACCGATGATGGCTGCAAAAAGGAGCAGGAACACGGGATTCGACCGGTAGAGTCCCGTGGCCCAGGCGAGCGTCACGAAAACCAGGGCGGTGACGAGCTTCACGCCCCGCAGCACGGCGAGGGCCCCTGCCCGGCGGATTCCGGCGCGAGCCAGGATGCGCTCGACGCGCGCCGCAGAGTTCGCAGAAACCGGAAGCAGACGGCCAATGCCATTCAGAATTTGGCTGAGGAGCTCCAGGCGCAGCTCAAAGAACGAGCGTTTGGTTTCTTCCGCGGCCGGCGCCCAGAGACGGTCCAGCCTTTGGGACGTGCCTCGGGGTCCTGGCGCGAAGGCGGTGGAAACAGCCAGGACGACGAGCACCGTGGCGGCAAACGTGATGGCGCTGAAAGCCCAGATCATCGGATCGAGAATCCTTAAGACTTAAACCTCAATGTGGACAATCTTCCACAGCAACGCTCCGCCCACAACCTGCAGAAGGGCCGCGGTGATGAGCATGCGCTTGCCCAATGGATCGTGGAAGAGCGGGTAGAGGTAAGTCGGATTGGTAACGGCCAGCACGGCCATCAGAATCAGCGGCATCGCAATGAGGAGCGCCGCCGTCAGCCTGCCCTGGGCGCTTCGTGTGCGCACTTCCCCATAAATCTTGAAGCGTTCGCGAATGACCCCGGACAGATTATCCAGAATCTCGCCGAGGTTGCCGCCCGATTCGCGTTGAATGACCACTGCCGTGACGAAGAACCGCACATCCAGCAGCGGCACGCGGCGGGCGAGGCGGCGCAGAGCATCGCGCAGCGAAAGGCCCAGCTTGTATTCGTCGAAGACGCGCCGGAACTCGCTCGCCACCGGCTCCGGGGCGTCGCGGGGAATCATCTCCAGGCCGGCGGCCAGCGGCTGGCCGGACCGCACCACCCTGGCCAGCAGGTCAACGGCATCCGGGAAGGCTTTTTCGAAGCGATGCAAGCGGTGGGAGCGCTTGACGGAGACCACGGCCAGCGGGCCGAAAAGTACGGCTAGGCCCAGCGCGGCTGAAACGAGGGGTGAGGCGGAAAAGTGAAGCGCCACGAGATAAACCAGGACGGCCAGCACGGCGCTCGATACTGAGAATTTACCCGGCCGGGTTTCAAGGCCGGCTTGCAGCAGAAAGTCCCGGAGTTTGGAGGGCCACGTCCAGCGCCGCAGGAGGCGGTGGAGCGCCGCAACGTCACTGAGCCTGTCACTCTTTACCAGGTCGTCCGGGCCAAGGTCCTGTAAATGCTGGGAGGCGCGGTCAATGGCCCGCAGGCGCTCCGCCACCCGATGATGTTGCCCGCTTCCCAGTGCTGCCATCAAGAGCAGCACCACAACCACAGAACTTGCGAACGTCACAACCGCCCAAAACAGGGGCATGCGCGACCCTCAGTAAACCATGGTGCGGCCGAACATCTCGGTTGGAAACCGGACTCCGGCCCGCTCAATTCGCTCCATGCTCTGCGGACGAAGCCCGGTGGTGGTGAACTCGCCCAGGACTTCGCCGTTTTCGCCAATGCCGTCCTTGCGGAAGGCAAAGATATCCTGCGTACTGATGACTTGGCTTTCCATTCCGGTAATTTCGGAGATGGCCACCACCTTGCGACTGCCATCACTCATACGGGCAACCTGGACGATGATGTTGATGGCGGAGGCAATCTGGCGGCGGATGGCGGCGTCCGGAATGTTCAGATTGGCCATCGCCACCATGGTTTCCAGCCGGTTCAAGGCGTCGCGCGGGCCGTTGGAGTGAATCGTGGTCATGGAGCCATCGTGGCCGGTATTCATGGACTGGAGCATGTCCAACGATTCTTCGCCGCGGACCTCACCCACGATAATCCGGTCCGGACGCATGCGAAGGCTGTTGATCAACAATTGACGCTGCCGGACCGCGCCCTTGCCCTCAATGTTTTCCGAACGGGTTTCCAGACGCACCACGTGTTCCTGGTGAAGCTGAAGCTCCGCCGCGTCTTCAATGGTCACGATCCGCTCGCGATTCGAAATGTACGAGGAAAGCAGGTTCAGGAGAGTCGTCTTGCCGGCTCCGGTGCCGCCCGACACCAAGATGTTCAACCGGGCACGAACGCAACCGCGAAGAAATTCCAGCATGTAAGGCGTCAGGCAGTTCTTTTCGATCAGCTCATCCTCGGTCAAGGGGCGGCTCCCAAACCGGCGGATGGAAAGGCAAGGTCCGTCCACGGAGAGCGGGCGGATGATGGCGTTGACGCGGGAACCGTCGGGCAGGCGCGCGTCCACCATGGGGGAGGATTCGTCCACGCGGCGTCCAACGGCGGAAACGATCCGCTCAATGATCAGCATCAGGTGCGCCTCATCCCGGAATTGGATTGGTGTCCGCTCCAGGAGTCCGTTACGTTCCACATAGACTTGGCGGTAATTGTTCACCAGAATGTCCGAGATCGTCGCATCCTTCAGGAGCGGTTCGAGCGGGCCGAGACCAAAAACCTCGTCCAGCACTTCCTCGGTGATGCGAGCACGCTCCTGGCGGGTCATGGGAGCGGTTTCCTCTCCCACCAGCGCCTCAATCACCTCGCGCAGTTGCTTCTGGACTGCTTCCCGGTCCATCCGCGTCATGCGTTCAAGGTTCAGTCGCTGGATCAGCCGCCGATGAATATTGGCTTTGACTGCATTCAGGTCGAACGGTGCTGCTACTGTCATTGTTGTCATTGGGGCTCCTTGCCAAGATTCCCAATGCAACTCATTAGCCAGTAATCAGCCGTTCCCCTACGAGCTTAGCGACGTGTATTTACAATAAGTTACGACTCGCCGCCGGGATCGTTCTTTCCCATCTCCGGCAGCCGCTTCCCGATTTGGAACCGGAGCCTTTCCGGGCCGGTTCTCGAATATCGAAAATGCCCATGACGACGGACGCCCGCTGTGGCTAGCCCTGCCCAACCTGCCGACCTGGCGTGAGATCGCCTCAGGATTTCGCGGCAAGGTCAACTCCAACCAGCTTTGTGGCCACTTCGTGGTAACGCGCCACCAAGCCATTCGACTTTTCTTTGCCCAGCGGAATTCCCATGTTCGTGGCGTCGCTCACTTGGCGGTAATCGTTGGGAAGACGGGCAAAGATGGGCCGCTTCACGAGTTTCTCCACGCTCTTAATGGCTTCTTCATCCTGCTTGTGCCAGCGGTTGATGATGACGTGGAGGCGGTTGGAGTCCACTCCAAAGGAGTTGAATGCGATCAGGTGGCGCTCCAGCGGCCACAACGAGGGCACATCTGCTTCTGCGACCATCAGAATGGCACGAGCGGATTCCAGAACAGGCTTCCATTCTGAGGAATAGAGCGTCCCGAGATCGATCAGGATGAAGTCAAACCCCACTTCAGCTACGCTCAGCAGCCGGATCAGAGCCGGCACGGTGACCCGTTGCCAGTCGTCTGGAAACGTTGCGCCGCCCAGAACTTGAAGGCCGCTCTTGTGGCGTTCCAGTAACCCTTCGAGAAAATGACTATCCAGCCGCTCCAGGTTTTCCATAGCGTCGCGGATGGAAAATCGCGGCTTCAGGTCGAGCAGCAGGGAGACCTGGCCGATGGGCCTGCCGAGGTCAAGCGCCAGAACCCGCTTCTTGGTCGCCTGGCAAAGCTGCACCCCCAGGTTGATGGTGACGGTGGTGGCGCCGACTCCACCCTTCGTCCCCATCACCACGATCAGCTTGCGTTCCTGATGCGCGTCCAGGGTTCCCCGTGTCTGCAAGAAACGAGTGAGTGCTTCCTTGAGCGGCAAAAGTTGAATGGGCTTCGGCAGGAATTCCTGCACGCCGATTCTCATGGCTTGAAGAAGGAGGTTGGGGTCAGGTGGGGACAGGGGCGAGCACGCGATCAGATTGGCGCTGGGCCGTTGGCGGCGAACTTGGGCCGCAAAGGCCAGGGCGGAGTCGGGATCGCGCGGTAAATCCAACACCACTACTTCCGGGACGGGCGTGGAGGGATTCAGTGTCCAGTCGCCCCGGCTCGGCTGCTCCCATTCGGTTACCGACGCCACCAATCCCGTCTGTTGCAAAGCCGCGCGCAATGACGTGCTGCTTTGAGTGTCATCGCTGACGATGACTGCGGTCAGCATCCCTTGCATGGATTAACTCCTTCGTCCCCGCTTCAATGATCGTTTCTCCGGAAAGAACCAGCCCTCACTTCTGCCCCGAAGGCTTCGACATGGCCGGCGCTGAGGGTTGAAGAAACGGTACCGGGAATTTAGGTTGCGGCTGCATACTTCCATTCTTCACCAGATATGGCGTCACCATCACCAGCAATTCCGTCTTGGTTTTGTTCACCGACTTGCTCTGGAACAGCTTGCCCAGCACCGGAATGCTGCCAATTCCCGGAATCTTTTCCAGAGACTGAGTGACCTGGCTATCGACCAGCCCCGCGATAGCAAAGCTCTGCCCATCCCGCAAGTCCATTTCCGTATCCACGCGCCGGGTGGAGAGGGCCGGCACCAGGAAGCCGGAGATGGTGAGGGCGTTGGAAAAGTCGAGAGAGCTTACCTCCGGCTGCACGTGGAGGTGAATCATGCCGTTGGGGTCGAGGGTCGGGGTGAAATCCAACTGCACGCCAAACTGCTTGAACTGGATGGTGACAGACGTGTAATTGGTCCCACCTTGGACGACCGGAAACGGAAACTCGCCTCCTGCCAGAAAACTCGCCTTTTTCCCAACTTCCGTCAAAAGATTGGGCTCTGCCAGAATCTGCAGCAGGTTTTTCTGCTCCAGCGCCTGGATCGTAGCGGCCAAATTCAAGTCCGGCCTGAACAGGAAGACGTTCAGCAGGTCGCCCAGAGTGAAAAGCGCCGGCGCAGGGGTGAGTCCAGTTTGCGGCAGAGTCTGCGGAGGCGAAAACTGCTGCGTTGAGGTGGTCCCGATGATTTTTGCTCCGGGCAGGCTCATCAGGTTGGCCCCGAGCTGCCTGACCGCCGTCTCATCGACCTCTGCGAATCTCACCTTCAGCAGTATCTCCGGGTTGATCGCCGTGGCCGGCACCCGCATCAGGTCAACAACCTTGGAAGAAAGCGCCGAGGTAAGCTCCATCAGCTCCTTTTCGACAGCCTTCGAGGAGACATCCCCGGAGAGGGTGACGACATCCCGGGCTGAAGAGACCTTCACATTCTCGCTGGGAAATATGTCCCGGATTCTTTGCGCCAGCTCGCCCATATCCAAATCGACAGAGATATTAAAGATCTGGCTCGCGCCGGATTCCTTCCAGATGACCACGGAAACCTGCCCGGGGGATTTTCCGCTCACCAGGATTTCCTGGGGAGTGATCATCAAAGCGTCGGCAATGCTGGGATTGGCAATGGAAACGCGGGTGACGCGCTCCGGCAAGTTGATCACCATCGACCGGCTCACCAGCAGGTGCAAAGTTTCCGGCATGGTGCTCCCGTGGGGCGCGGGTCTGATGGCCTGCGGCGCGGAGACTTGGCCGGGAGCGGCCGGCGGTCTGGCGCCAAACGCTTGGGCCGGAGCCAATACCAGTTCTACGAGAAAGCCGGCGGTGGCGAGCGCCTTTAGAAGTCTCAAGCCGGATTGTGGCCGTCTGTCATTCATCAATCGTTGCACTCATCGGTTCGGATCATTCTTGACGGGTTGGTTCGGAAACGGCTCCATGACGCGCTTATCGCCCCGGATAATTTCTACCTCGTAAGGTTTCGGTCCCGTGTCTCTCTGTTTCACAGCCGGAGCGGCTGGCCGCGCCACCGCCACCGGCTGTCGCGGCAGTTGAAACAAATTGTCCCGGTAAATCGGAGGCGCCTCGATGATCGAGGGGTCAATGGTGTTGCGAAGGGTCAGATGAATCTGGCCTTCGGTAGCCGCCATGGTCAACTTGTTGGCCTGTTCGGGAGTCACCAGCAACGTGACGACGGAGACGGGAGCCGGTTTGCCCGTCTGGTCCTGTTCTACCTTTTCTCCCGCCGCCAGCACCCGCACATCCTCAAGGACGGTGCGGGTCATGCTGTCCTGGCGCGAACCATTCGTCGCCTGCCCGGTGACAAGAACGTCCACCATGGTGCCCGGGGTGACGAAGCCCGCCACTGCCACCACGTCGTTCACTGGCACGGAAATGGCTCTCATGCCCACGGGAATCGCGGCGGGCAGACCCGCTCCAGCCTGGCGTGGCGCCAGCTTGGCTTCAAGTATCGGCTCATTTTCCGCGACCGGGGCCATCAGCGCGCGTCCGGCGCAGTCCTTAGGATTGCTGAATGAGCCGACCAGCGCGTCCTCGGAGGGCCACGGGATGACGCGTAAGTCTGAAGCATCCAGCATCGTGCCGAGAGGCATTGCCCTGGCGGCTACGACGATCTGCTGCGAAGGGACGGCCTTCCCGGATCCCGCCCTCTTGAGCTGATGGTAAACCAGCACGGCGGCGATCAAGCCAATCACCAGCGCCAAACCCAGCGAAATGAGCGTTCGCTTAATGTTCAATGTCGAAGCCTTACCCAAGTTCTGAAAAATATCTCAGCCGGGCCGTCGTGGACCGGCTGGAGGAAATGAAAAGCCATCAGCCGCAGCAGTTCGTTGCTGGTGCTGACGGCTATCTCTGTAGCGGCGCTCGGCGCCTGCCCGCAAAGCCGGGAGCGCCGAAGAACCGGCGGTCCCTTCCAGGGTAAACTCCGACCGCCGCTACAACATTTGGTGGCGCTATAATTGGCAATCGTCAATTGAACACCCTCAAAATCTGACTGGCCCAGAAACCTAAAGGCGTAGCGATGGCAACCGCCACTCCAAATGGCAGGGCCAGCGCACCCGGGCTCTCCAGGGAAACGGGTGAACTGGGCCGGGCCCCGAAGACGAAAAGGCCGTGCATGAGGGTCACGACGTTGATGGCGGTCTCCTTCACACGCCTTTCACGGATAACTTGCACCACCGCCATCACGCCAGCCACCGCCGCGCTCACCAGCAGCACCAGTACCACCCGCCAGGGCCCCAGACAGGCGCCCAGCGCCCCCATCAGCTTCCAGTCGCCGGCGCCCAAGCCGCGCATCAGCACCAAAGGCAGGAGCACCGCCAGGGCGAGGCCGGCCCCCAACAGGCTCGCTTCAATTCCCTTGCGTCCCGTCAAGGCAGCGTTCATTGCGAGGCCCGCCGCGAAGCCGGAAACCGTCAGCCAGTTCGGAATCTTGCGCGTACGCAGATCGATCCAACCGGCGGCGACAGCCAAAATTGCGCCGAGAATCCAGGCCGGTAGCTGCATACCTCCAACTCTCCTCTGACCCCATACCGGGGCGGCTCAAGTGGTTGTGGTAAGCGTCGAGGCCGCATTCGAGAATGTGTTCTGCACGGTGTTGGCCAGTGTCCCAAGGGTGGCGACAGCGGCCAAAGCCAAAAGGACAACCAGCAGCGCGTATTCGACCAAATCTTGGCCCGAGTTTTCTTTCCACAATCGCCAGAGAATTCGTTTCACCACGAAATCACCTCTCTGATTTGAATGTTTCTTCCGGTTGTGAAAGATACCTCGTGTTGCGTCCGGAAGATTCGATGACTTGGCATTTCCCGTTGCAGTGCCAGGCTTTGTGCCGCCCCTTCGCTGCACTCAGGGCAGGCTCTAAAGGGCGCCGCTACGATCCGCACCACCCAAAAATTCTCAGGCGCCATCCCGGATTTCGTGTCGCTTAGAGGCCGGCTTCAGCCGGGCGCCTTCGGGGCCCGGCGGCGCCGGTTTCCGGTTGAGTCCGCCGGTGGTCGGATTCTCAATAAGACTGGGTCGGGCGCGCAACTGGCGGGGTCATCCGACCCACAACGGCAATCTACCCGCCCATCGCCTCAGGTTGCCGTTGTCAGATTCGAAGCCGCATTGGTGAATACATTCTTGATGGTATCGGCCAGCGTGCCCAGCGTTGCTACCGCCGCCAAAACCAACAACGCGACGAGCAGTGCGTATTCCACCAGGTCCTGTCCTTCTTCCTCTTTCCACAGCCGCGCGAACAGTTTTTTCATTGCTTCTTCTCCTTCTGATTAAGTTCACCATCCACAGTTTAATGTTGCCGGAACTACGTATGAATTCATCGGGTCCTTTGCTGCGCTAACCACGCTTCGAAGAAATCTCTCTCCTTCGAACGTAGATCACGCTCAACCGGTCTTGAAATACCTTTTTCCACGCGGCGGAATCTGACAACAGCGTGGCCAGTGGCGAGTTCCGCTTGATCAAACACTCACCGACCTCATATTTCTTTAAAATGAAAAGTGTGTCTGGCGCCAGGCGCTCCACATGCAGATAGTCTGAAAATACTCCGGCATACTCATAGAAATCAGACCGGCCGTCAATGAACACTTTCTGTTTCGGGCCGAGTTTCCAGATCAGGTATCCACCCCAGCCGAAATCGTTCATCAGATGGGGCGCGGGCGGGTGCTGCTGCAGGTATCGAACCGCTCCCGCCGGATAATTCTGCGCGATCAAATGGCGAAGCTTTTGTCGCGAGGGGAATGTGGTGACGATCACCGCAACGAGGACCGCCAGCAGCACGCCGTTCAGCGCATACCGATCCTTCTCGGGCTGGTAGCCGCCGATCCATCGAGCCCCAAGCATTGCAAGAACAGGAACCGTGGCCAACACCAGAAAGAAAATGAAGCGCAAGTGTAGGCAGGTGGCCACCAAGGCAGAGAGAAACAGCCCAAGGTCCCTAAGCTTCCACTTCATGCGGACTAACCACTGCGTCACCAGGAAGGCCAGCAGCAGGCCGAGCATGAACTTGCCGAATGCCAACTTGAAGGAGAGTGGTTGCCATTCCTGGATGTTGGCGATATTCAGCGGCTGGAAAAAAGGCATCTCCAGGGGATAAGCCGCAAGTCTTGTGCCATAGGGTGTCAGGACGAGCGCGGCGAGGCAGGCCAGGAAGGCGAGCTCCAGATCCATCC
>JBOGKI010000121.1:0-10229 GCA_050745605.1 Terriglobia bacterium
ATCTCATACCATCGGATTCCGGCGTAGGCCTGGGTAGGGGGATTCACACTGTGGGTTACCACCAGGGATTCGTAGTCGCCGAAATTGCGATAAGCTAGCCGGTACATGAGCCGGTCGCCGATTGAATCCAGAACTTGGGTGGTTCCGGGCTGTGGGATGCAGACAAAGTTGCGGCCGCTGCAGGCATCGGTGAATGCCGCCACCGGAATGTTGCTTGGACCCGTGAAGGTGGAATTTGCCGGATTCGTCCAATCCACGTGGAATTCCCACAGGTCAAGCGAATTGACGCCCAAATTCAGCAAGTAATTAGGTGAGCCGGAAGGTGGCGGCGTGTTGCCGTCCACATCTGCGGGCAGAAGGCTCTCATACTGCGTACTGGTCTGGAAGCATTGGGCCGTGGCGGCCTGGCCCGCCAACATGGCGGCGCGGTCAAAGGCGCACACCAGGGAGCCAAGGAAATCGTTCCCATTGCTAGGCGAAAGGAGGTTGGCGGTCTCATAATAGGCATCCGGCCAGACTCCGAGCTTCGGATAATCGGGGAATCCATTGGCCGAAATCTGAAACGAATACAGATTCCAGGCTTGGGTCGCGTCCGATGTCTTGGAGACGGCAATGCACTGGTCATAAGGCCCGGTATTGGAGGCCCCGACGCGATAAGTAATAATCCAGCGGGCTGCCGCTTTATCGTATTGGGCGATACCATCACCGGCGGTTTGGGTTCCGCACGGTCCCGAAAAGCCCCTGAACAGTGAAAGCCCCGTCGCTGGCCCGTAAACCAGCTTGCCGGTTTGCTTGTTGAACACAGCGAAGAAGGCATTTACCCACTCCACATATTGCGTGGCGCCGGCCGCGCCATTGGGATCAGGAGCGGGGTAGGGCTCCCCTTTCCCCGCGGCGTTGATGCCCTCAAAGTTCAAGAGCACGGTCACCGGGAGTCTTGCGCCCTGAAAATTCTGAACGTAAACGTCCGGCTGCGCCGAATCCTGCGGGGCCGCGGACGATCCCATCCCCTTACCTCGAAGCACATCCGGGGAGGAATTGCTCAACTTCGAGGACAGAGCATGGCTTAAGGCTGGAATGACCCTGTGTCCGTTCTGGTAAATGACGCTAGGGTTGTGGAGTGTCCCGCTGGACTGTCCGAACACGGGCAGGGCCGCCACGGCAAGCACTGCCAGCCCGATCAGAACGTTGGAATAAAGATAAGATTTTCGAATCATTACGCTCTCCTCGTAAGTCGCTGACATCAAGCTCAGTAGGCTTGCTGCTTGCAGTCTGCGCAACCGCTTCCCGCAATAGCTGGTCCACTTCCAACCCCATTCGGCGCCCGCTGAACCGCCGGGCAACGCACGGAGGCTAACTCGCGGCGCTCGCCGGGGAAGGACCATCCGCCTTGCGTCCAAGCAGCCACACCGCCATCCCAAAAGAAATTACATCAGAAATATTCATGCCCCAGATACCACCCGTCAGCCCGAACTTCCATGCCGCGGGAACCCCAATCAGCAACGAAATCACGGTGGCCACGCCAAAAGCCCAGAACAAAGACTGCGGCGATTCCATCCCCCGCAAGACGATGGACGGACCGCTGGCCGCGCTCCAGAACAATGACCCGAACGCCACAATGGGCAGCAGGTTCATGATCCCGAGATACCGGGTGCCGTAGAAAAGCTCAAACACCGGCCTTTTGAACAGAATCATCACCGCCCAGTAGCCCGCCGTCATCGCCACGGAAAGCGCCATCAGCTTATAGCTCAACCCGCGGCTGCGCCCGATGCCGTGACGACCCTGGACGCGGGCCGCATGAGGAATAAACAGCATGGAAAGCGCCGCCAGCACCTGATTCACCGGGGAGACAAGGTTCATGAGCGCCCTCAACTGCCCGGCGCTGGCCATGCCCGACACCGCGCCCAGCAGCGGATAATAAATGTAAGCCGGAAGCCAGGAAGCGACGGAGGCGGCAAGCGCCCAGCGGCCATACTCCCAATGGCGCCGCCAGGCTTGGCGTAATGTCGGCCCGATCAGGCCCACGGGAAGCGCCCGCTGCAGTTGCCGGAAGAGTAGCACGCTGGTGAACGCTGCGGCCACTCCCATCAGCAGAAAGGCCGTGAACGGCGTGATCAGGCCCCGGGCGTGTCCGGCCAAAAGACCAACCAGCACCAGCGCAAAATAGATCAAGGATCCTGCCGCGGCGCGAGCCGGCGAAAGCTGGAAATAAAAACTCCGCCGCGCCATCCAGAACAACAACACGCACGGCGCTGCTAACGTAACGCCTGCCAAGGCGCCGGCCAGCCCGCTGGTGTGGCCCAGAGTTCTGGCGAGCACGCTGCTTAAGCTCAGCGCCAGAACAATCAACACCGTCATGACCACGTGAATCCGGACCAGGGCCTTAATGTAGGCGCGCAGGCACGGCTCGTAAGCCGACCCTCCAAACACCGCCATCGGCTCCAGCAGCAGGGCTTGGTAGACCCGCGTCAACAGAATGAAAATTGCGAAGGCCAAGGCATAGGCGCCGTAGTGCGAAGGCGCGAGCCACCGGCCCAGCAGGATGCTGATGACGAAGTTCGACCCGGAAATGGCGGCTTGATCGAGAACCGTGAAGCCGCCCATCGCCGCCCACGGAGCAAGCCTCCTGAACAGTCCCAATGGCGCGCCGGAACCGGACGCCGGGAGGAATACGGAGTTGTCCCGCTCGATTCGCGTCCCAGCAGACAAGGTCGCCGGTGGTTGAAGGTCAGCTTTTGGCAAGCCTAATCAATCCTGTCCGTAAAATCCGGGCGGAAGGCCATCGCGGAACACATGGAGCCGTTCTCCCGCTTGGCCAGAGCGCGGTCCAGGCATTCGCGAATCTGCTCACCCAAATGCCGGACCAGCGGCTCCCGGGTGATGCTTCCGTGGTCGCCGGGGATCTCGCGGACCTCGACTCCACCCAGGATCCATTGGCTCCAAGCCTTGGCGGGGCCGTGCGAGCTGCGCAGCGATTCCTTGCTGGGCCGGAAGAGCACGGCGTCGCCCGGATAAGGCCGCAACTGGTAATCACGCTCCGCTTTCGCGCAGGAATACCAGGCACGCTTCAGAATCTGGGGGAAAGTGGCGGCGGCAATCCAATGCTTCACCCTGGCCCGAGCCTTGCGGTAGAAGAACGACACCCATTCGCGCGGCGAGAGGCTGAGCAATTTCAGGAAAAGCGAGGTATTGGACTTTTCCTTTTCCGGAAAAGTGTCGAGCAAAGCGAGCAGTCCGACTTCCTGGCCTACCCGTCGCAGCCGCCTCGCCATTTCCAGGCAAACGTAGCCGCCAAACGAATATCCCCCAAAATAATACGGCCCGTCGGGCTGGACGCTGCGCATCTCCTTGACGTAATGCTCCGCCATGTCCTCGACTCGCGCGTGGAACGGATGAACGCCATCTAAGCCTTGCGCCTGCAGCCCATAAACTGGCTGATCGCTACCCATGTGCTTGGCAAGCGCCTGAAATCGCAGGACCGTGCCGCCTAGGCCGTGCACACAGAAGAAGGGCGGCCGTGTACCTTCCGTTTGTACGGGCACCAGCGAGGACCACTTTTGTGTCCATGCCCGCTGGCGTAGGATTCCGCAAACACCTTCAACGGTAGGCGCCTGGAGCAGGACCGAAGTGGGCAGGGTTTTTCCAAAGCTCCGCTCGATCTTATAGATCATGCGCGCCGCCAGCAGGGAGGTGCCGCCTATTTCGAAGAAATTGTCCCGCACCCCGACCGGACCCGTGCCCAAAACCGATTCCCAAATCTTTACCATGCGGGATTCGAAAGAATCACGGGCGGGTTGAACCGGGCCAGAACTCGTGGCAGCCTGCTCAGGCGCCGGCAAGGCTTGCCGGTCCACCTTGCCATTCGGCGTCAACGGCAAGGAGTCAAGAGGCACGAAGGTGGAGGGAATCATATACTCCGGCAGTTTGGACTTCAGATAGTCCCGGATTTGCGAAATCGGAGTTTGCTCGCGCCGATTGGCGACAAAATACGCCACCAAACGGCGATGGCCGGGCCTGTCCTCACGGGCAATGACGGCAACCTCATCGATTCCAGCATGGGCGCTGAGCGCCGCTTCAATGTCGCCGAGCTCGACCCGAAAACCATTAATCTTGACCTGGTCGTCGCGGCGGCCCCGGAACAGAATGTTGCCGTCCGCGGCAAAGCAGGCAAGATCACCCGTCTTGTACAGGCGCGCTCCGGGTTCTTGACGGAAGGGGTCAGGTATGAACTTCTCAGCCGTCAGCTCCGGCCGATTCAGATATCCTCGCGCCACGCCCGCGCCGCCCACGTGCAACTCCCCCGCAATGCCAACCGGAACCGGCTCCAACTCGGAATTCAGGATGTAGGTCTGGACGTTTTGGATGGGCCGCCCCACCGGCAATTCGGACGAAATCCGGTAGTGGGGATCGGCGGCAGGCTCATAAGACGTGGCAATGACGCTGGCCTCGGTCGGCCCATAGGTATTGATCCAACGCACGCGATCTCCCGCTAGCCCTCTCCAGGCTGCATAGGCGCTTGCCGAAGCCTTCTCACCACCCACAATCACCAGGCGAAGAGTCTCCGGAAGCGGCTCGGGCAATTCCGAAAGTTGGTGCACCCATTCATGCCAGAATGCCGTCGGCAGGTCAACCACCGTAATACCATGTTCCCGGAGCCACCGTATGAAACCTCGCGCCTGGAGCTCCATGTCTGAATTGCGCAGCACCAGACACCCGCCCGCGCTCCAGGTTGGAAACATCTCCTCCAGGGCGATATCAAAGCTGATCGACGAAAACTGCAGGACGCGGTCGCGCGGCTGAAAGCGGTAAAGCTCAACCGCCGCGATTTGATGGTTAGCGAGGCCGCGATGGGTCAGCTCGACGCCTCGCGGCGTGCCCGTCGATCCGGAGGTGTAGATCACATACGCAAGATGCTCCGGAGAAATTGCCGTCGCGGAATTTTCGGAGCTTTCCGCCGCCAGCTCTTCGAGCCCGGGCGTGAGCAAGATCTTGCGCGCGACCCGAGTCTGAAGTTCTGGAACGCGGCCGGGCTGAGTGATCAGGATGCGGATTTGCGCGTCCCGGCACATGAACTCCAGCCGCTCACCGGGATAGGCCGGATCCAGCGGCAGGCAGGCGCCACCCGCTTTGAGCGTTCCGAGTAGAGCCACCGCCAGTTCCGGCGAACGGTCCATGCAGATTCCAACCGGCTCGTCCGGCTTCACCCCCGCTCTAACCAGAAAGTGCGCCAGTCGATTCGCGCGCCCATTCAGTTCACCAAAGCTCAACCGCCGACCGGACTGCTCGACAGCCGCAGCTTCCGGCGTCCGTTTCACCTGCTGCTCCACCAGCCCATGAACCAAGGCGCCGGAGGCGCCTTCGCATCCGTTGTTCGACCGCGGGCGGTCAGGGGAGACATGGACCAGCGGCTTTTCGGCGAATTGTGGCGTTCCAGGAGAAGTTATCAATCCCCTAATTCGCTCCTTCTAACTTCCATCCTAAAGGCAAGCGTGGGTGCCACCTTACAAATTGAGGTTGGCACCTTATTTCCTGAACCGGCGCGCGCCTTCTTGATGGGCCCTGCCGAACGGTCGCACTGAAACGTGGAACCTGAGGATTTGGATGGCAGGGAGAAACGTCGCATTGGCGTCAGGCCGGATCATGCTAACGGGTCAAGGAGTTTCGCTCGTCCTGGTTGAATTCAAGGCATTCGGGAGCCTAATTCCAACGCCAGGAGAGGGGACGGCGGGAAAGCGTGTTACCTTCACGCACGGGTGGCGCTGTAGGTGCGAGTCTTGCGCCCGCCCTCCAGCCACCACCGGCGTCGCACCGTTCCATCCGGCGCGGGAATATCAGGGGCGAAGCTACCGGTTAGTTGACCGATACATGAGGCCTCACCGTGTGTCCATCCTTCGGAATCGCAGCGAACACCGGAACATCAAGATAATCTTCCACTTCATTGGGCGTTCGGAAAGAGGGATCCAGATAATCCAGCGCAAAAGCCAGACCCATGCTCACCATCGCCGCTAGCAGAAATCCAACCACGATGTAGACGAGCGGCGAGTGGATCGGCAGTTCCGGCAAGGTCGCAGCTTCGGCGATGGCCACGTTCACAATGCGCTGCTTGTCCAGAGCGTCGGCGATGCGGGCTTCCTCGCCCTTGTTGAGGTAAAGCAGATAATTGGTCTCCTCGGCCTTGGTGGTGCGAAGCAGGTCATTCTCGAGGAGCCCCTTCTGATTAAAGGAAATCGCTTGATCTTGATACTTCCGGACAATCTGCGACAGGGTTTGCAGCTGCGCCTCTCCGGACGCTAGATCCGTCTTCGACTTGGCCAACTCTTCCGTAATCCACTGATACGTAGGATTCTGATCGGTGTCCTGCTCACGGACTGGCGATTTTTCGGCCGATTGGATCGCCGCCTTGGTCAGGGCGATTTGCGCTTCCACATCTTGCACGGGCCGGTAATTCTCAGAGAAATTGGCGAGCAGCTTCTGGCGCTGGATCTCGAGGGTGAGCAACGTAGACTTCATCTGTTCGAGTAATTGTCCATTGTCCGCCGTTCGATCGGTCGTCGTCAGGCGGCCGGGTGTTGAACCCAATTCCTTCTGGAGCGATGCAATGCGCTGCCGCGTGGCCGCCACTTGAGCGCGGGTCTGTTCCAGGCTGGCTTGGAAGTCCGTGACTTTCTGGAGCGTCATATCCACCATCGTGGTGGGCGAGACGGCGCCTTCCTGCCGGGAAAAATCCGCCAGTTGAAGCTCGGACTGGTCGAGCTGCTTACGGTAGCGACTGGCTTCCTTTTCAAAGAAGCCGTAAGCTCCCGGTGGCTGGTGAACCGCCACGTGTTTGGTCAGATAACCACTGGCCAGCGCCTGCAGAACCCGGGTGGCCAGTTGAGGATTGGTTGACCTATAGCGGATTTCGATGAGGTTGGTCTTCGGCATGGGAGCTACCTTCAAGTCATCCCTGAGCCGCTCGACGGCCCTTGCCACACGGTATCCCGGGTCCCCGGAATTCGAGGTTAGCAGCCGGGCCATGAATGAAGGCGGCTTTTCCAGACCGCATTCCTCCACCACTTTCTCCAACAAGTCCTGGCTCTCGATCAACTGAACTTCAGAATTAATGTCCTCTTCGGAGACGGCCCCGGAAATGACTGGCGCGTAGATATTGGCCACCGGCGTGACCGGCGGATTGACGCGGTCCCGCTGCACCAGGATCTTCATGTGGGCCTCATAGTGCTTCGGCAGGACGAGAGCGAAGACCAGAGCTCCTACAAAAATCCCCAGGAACGTGAGAACCATGAGCCGGCGATGACGAAAAGCCGTTCCAGTCACGTCGCGCAACGTGGGCGAGAGGGACCGCGGTTCTTTGCCGTTTCCGTTGGTATGTCCGTTATAATTTGTTGCCATAATCCCTCCACATTTCCGGGTTATTACCTTTGGCGCAGACCAGTTGGCGATGGTTTTTCCAACTCGGCTGTCGCTACGGAATTTGACCTCCGTAGTAGAAGCCCATGCTGGAGTAAGGAATAAAGCGGCTGACCTTTGCAAATCCCGACTTAGGAACCCAAATCAGGTCTCCAGTTCTGATATCCAGATCCTCCTGCAGGTTTCCTGAATGCAACATCTTCTTAACATCGATATTTTTCACTTCCACCCACTGCTTGGAAACGCGATGAAATAAATACACATGGCTGGGTTTGGCGTCGTCCCTCAAGCCACCGGCGATGGCCAGCGCCTCGGTCAGTGTGGTTTCTCCGCGCAGATCATACTTTCCCGGCTTGGCCACTTGGCCACTGGCGACAAAGTAAGGCATGTTAAATTGCTTGAGCGTGACGGTGACCACGGGATTGCGCATGATCTTGGAATAGCCTTGCCGCAGCGCCGCTTCAATTTCCGGGACCGTCTCGCCGTCCACGTGCATGTCACCCACGCCGCGCACCGAGATAAACCCGTCCGGCTGAATCGTCAGCTCCTGGTTGAACTCAGGGGTGTAAGGGAAACTCAAGTCCAAAATGTCCCCGTCCGACACCTGGTAGCGGGGATTACGCCGTTCCAGTTGGGGCGCGGTGCTGGACGCCGCGGAGTTCACCGCCGTAGCCGCCGAAGAGCTCCCAGCGGCCGTTGATTGGGCCGCTTGGCTTCGAGCCGCTGAAATCATCCACGCGGCGAGCGCCAACGCCACCACCGCCTTCAGTACCACTTTCTTGCCAATCATGGTCTTTCCTCCAAGCTAAATACCCGCCCGGACCGTCCTCTTCCCACAGGTTAGGGTTCGGGCCAACGCCCAGTTCACTGCTGAAGCTGGTACTTTCTGTTTCCTCGTATTCTTGAATTTTGAGGAGCACTCCCGTCGCAGGCGATTATACCCCAGCCGCCCCGAAAGCGGCGAAGAGAAAATATCAGGTCGTGTTTGTCAGAATACCGCCGTCCGCACGCCGGTTCGCCGGACCCGCGTTCGCCGGCGTCGCCACCAGCTTGGCGCCCGCCCGGACCGTTCGCTCAACGGAGGCCCCATCCACTTCCACCGCTGCCGATTTACCGAGCATTTCCACAGAGAGGACCAGGCGAAATAGGTTCTTCTTCCGGATCAGGAACCCTTCAACACCCGCCAGCGCGCCGCTCTTCACTCGAACCCAGTCGCCACACTTCAAGAACGGGTACGGTTCGATTTGCACGTCACTTTCCGTGGCCCGGCGGATCGCTTCAAGTTCCCCTCGCGGAATCACCGCTGGCTGCCCCGCAAATGAAACCACCGAGTGAATACCGGGCGTGGTCAGAACCTTCGTCCAATCCGCTCCGTTCCCGCAGCAGACAAAAACGTAGCACGGGAACAATGGCAAGGAGAGCTGCTTGGTGCGGTCCTTCCATTGATGAATCGCCGCGTAGACCGGAAGAAATGTGCCAAATCCTTTGTTTTGTAGTGACTGAGAGATGGTCCTCTCATGCTGGTGGCGGGTGTAGAGGGCATACCACCTTCCGTCCTTGACTGCTTCGCTAGCCGGTGATTCTGGCTTTGTCATGTAGCTCCGCCCCGTGACTTACAGACCGTAAGCCCTTGTAACTCGACCTGAATTCCCCGTTAACTCCCTGCCTTCTCGCAAGTTGGCAGGTGGCCTCAACCCGAATCCACAGGATGTCGAAGGAACAGTCTTCACCATTCCCCTCGTAATCTCGAATGCCACAGTAATCGCGCTTAAAATGAACCGACAATCGACCGCTATACTCAACAGCACGTCGTTTACCATTCTCTACCACTGCAGATGATTGAAAATAAAACGGCAAGGTCAATATAGGTTCGAATGGAAAACGCAAGTTTCGGCAAAATGGTTCCGTTTATGGGCAAAATATTTCCACACTCCGAAACCGGCGATTCCAAAATGGTTGCACGTCATTTACTACTTGATTGGCAACCACTTATGGAATTCCTGACCACGATCCAAGCCTGCTCTGCGATTAGCTTTCTGTCACTCTTTCCCGAAAATCCTCTCCTTCAGCCCCCCCAAAAAATCGCAGCCCTTACCGGTTTTCACGGACAAACACCTCCTGGAACTAGTATAGCGTTTCATTGAAATATATCTATTAGGGCGAAGGCATGCTATGCTGACCGCATGCCAAGAAAGTCGACGCGTCCGAAATTGACATTGTTACCCAACGAACTCGAGTTGCTGGGACAGTTGCGCAAGTCCCAGACTGCAGCGCGGCGTGACGTGCAGCGGGCTCAGGTCTTGTGGCTTTACCCCATGGGCGAAAGCATCGCCGCGATCATGCGCGCCGTCCAGATGACTCGTAAAAGCGTAGCCAAGTGGATCAACAAGGCGTTGAACGTCGGGGTCGCCGCCGGACTACAGGATACACCGCATGGCAGCCCCCCGAAGTTAACCGAAGAGGCCAAAGCTTGGGTGGTACATTTGGCCTGCTCCAAACCTAAGGACTTCGGCTATGCCGCCGAGCTTTGGACGCGGCCGGCGCTGGCTCAGCATGTCCGCAGGCAGGCGGTAGCGGCGGGACAGCGCTCCTTGGCGAGAGCGTCCAAGGCTACCGTCCACCGGATTTTGGCGGCTCAGCCCCTGCGACCGCACAAGGTGACCTACGATTTGCAACGCCGTGATCCGGCTTTCGAAAGCAAGATGCGAGAAGGGCTTCTGGTGTATCAAGCAGTGGCCCTGCAAAATCAGCAAGCCGCACCGGGCGAACCCTCCTTGAAGGTGATCACTGTTTCTGTGGATGAAAAGCCAGGCGTGCAGGCG
>JBOGKI010000122.1:0-10225 GCA_050745605.1 Terriglobia bacterium
TTCTTGCAGATTGGGTGAAGATCCTGCTCACGCTCCCGGACCCGCCCCCGGAAGAGCTCGTCCAGTTGACGGACGTGGCCATTCTTACCGCCGTGTCCGCTTTGACGGAAAGGTTGTCACCCGGGGCTGGGAGTGAACTGCGAACAGCTTTGCCGCAAATCAGAGCGCGCCTCAAAGCTGCGGCCGGTTAGCACGCCATCCATCGGCCAAGAATGAGTGGCTGGCGCAGGCCCTTGGCCCTGCGAATTACAGAGCGCAAGGGGCCGCGTCGGCGCCGTCCTATGGACAGTGCGGGCAAGCTCATCGTGCGCGTCGATGGGGATGAAGGACGTCCGTTCCTGGTCACCAAGCTGTTGGCGTACTACGAGTGTTGATCCCAAAATCTCAAGCAAACGAGAGTTGAAATGCGAATGCCAGGGTTTACCGCAGATATAGTTTTGCCGTTGCCAGTCCAGACCCACCGGCAACGTCTTTCAAACGTCCAGCAGGGAAGGGCGGCAATTATTCCCGCCCTCTTTACTACGTGGCCGTGCTATTCACGCGGCGATGGTAGCGTGGGGTGGTGCTGGGAACTCTGTACCGGAGGCAGGTGCAGCTATGGTAATGACTGACCACGCGAGGACGCTGGGTAAGCCATTGGAACAGTGAAGCCGGTAGAACGGAGTCGATGCGTTTCGTTCTCTGCGGCTTCTGGTCTGAGTCCTCACCAGAAACTCGTTCGCTTTGGCCTCAAGCGTTATGCCGAATTGGCAAGAAAGTTTTGACAGCACGCATTAGACCGAAAGGAGAAGACCACGAGTATACCGAGATTCACCGCCGAGGCTTCGCTCGGCAAAATAGAGGAAAGTTACTCTCGCACGTCGGAGGTCATGGCAGAAACCGGGAGGGTTCTGCCCCAATCGTTCAGCATTAAGTGTCGCCAGGGTAAACGTGCTACGTACTGCGAAATCAGTGCTTGCGACCCGAGCGGCATTGGCGGCTGCGTCACCAGACGTGTGCGCGTGGTTGATACTCAAATCTGAGAGGCAGACCCCTAGAGCGGACGGGCGCGGGTACCCGCTGGTGGTGGCGACATCGCTTTTTGTGTCGGCGTCCGTTCGGAGTCCCTTCAAGCGGGTGAGCGTCGACGTGGCCAGCGCGCTCCCCTTCCTGGCGACGAAGCTCTGGCCGTACTACGACCGATAAGAATCAACGAAAGGAGAACCATAAAATGAGTATACCCGGATTCACCGCCGAGGCTTCGCTCGGCAAGATAAGGGAAAGTTACGCTCTCACCCTGGGGCTGACAGCAGAGACCGGAAAGGTGCTGCCTCAACTATTTTGTCTTCCAGATGAGGGGGGCACCACCTGCTATCAGTGTTGGGACGAGGGAGGTTTTAGCGGGTGCATTTCATTTCGCAGCAGGCTACGTCGTGTACAGTTTTGAGAAACGCGGACGCGCAAAGCGGACTGGCCCGGCATCCAACTCTGCACTTCGGTTATACCCACCCTGAGGCCCCGAAGCCGGGCCGAGCTGGTGGCGGATACGTAGGGCGCACACAAATCGCGCTTTTTGCGATGTGCGCGGTTCAAGGCTGTAGAATACTCCCTTGCCTCGCCAGCCGCACGGTTAGGGGATTAACTGATGCCCATTTTCTGACCGGCAGCGCCTACCGCCGCGCCGGCCAGTTTGATCCTGACCGTATCCGGCTGCGCTTTGTCCGAACGCTCCATGAACGCTGCGAGCGATTAGGGCAGCGCGGCAGCCCGCAAAATGTCCTTGATTTTCTGTGTTAACTCACATATTATTGATTCTTGAGTAGCGCCACTATCCCGTTTGGTCCGGCCGCACGTCGCCCCTCGCACGGCCCCTAGGCATACCTCGATGTGCTCTCGACGCCCGCCATCTCGCAAACGTAGCCAAGGCACGGCTTGTGTGCCGTGGGCTTTTCCGCATTGCGGCGCGCCCGTCGTGCGTGGGTTTGGGCGGCCGGTCCGATGTCCCGGCGAAAGGCCGCAGACCTTCTGGAAAGCGACGGGGTCGGCGCTACCAAGCTACTGCAAATCGCAACATAATGAAGGATTGTTTGACACGACCGGGGTACGGCAAGCCGTACCCCTACGCTGCTGCAAATCGGAAAAAATGATTCTTAGGGGATCAAACCCATAAGTTATTGAAAACAATAGTAAACTCTAGGAACAAACCCATTCAAACCCAAAACAAACCCATTTAAAAAGTAACCAACACCTTTATTATCAGTTACTTGTAGCTATTTAGGGGGAAGTCCAGGCAAGTTATTTGATTCAAACAAGTTATGATGATTGCAGGCACGCATTTTGATCTTCAAGCACTCCAATTGCCAAACAAGCCATTTCCCTAAAATATAACAACAAGCTTATTTTCAACAAATTGCAGCGATATTAAGAGAAAATAGCCGTGTGTGGTTGAATATCTCGCGGAAACATTAAGATGAGACAAGCTGTATGTTATTGAATAAGAGTAGCTTATACGATGATCAACGCGCCGTCTTACGGCGAAAGGCTCACGGTGCCTGCCTTGTCCGAGAAAGCCGGCCGTGCCGTGGCTACCACGCCTACGGGGGGTACAGGTGATAGAGCATCCAGTACACCACGACTCCGGTGACCGAGACATAGAGCCACAGGGGAAGAGTCCAGCGGGCGATGCGCCGGTGCCGATCAAACCTTTTGCGGACGGCGCGGTAAAGCGTGATGAGGACGAGCGGCACAATCACCACGGCCAGCGAGGAATGGCTGATGAGCAGCGTGAAGTACAAGCCCCGGATGAAGCCGTGCGGCCTGAAGCGCGTGAGCCCGTGATGAGCGTGATACCAGAGATAGCAAACCAGGAAGAGGCTTGAAGTGCAGAAGGCTGAGATCATGCAGGCTCGGTGGGCAGGAACATTGCGGCGGCGGATGAAGAAGAAGCCGGCGGCCAGCAGCAGGGCGCTGGCCGCATTCAGGCTGGCATCAAGAGCGGGGAAATCCGAGAGAGGAATCACAGCGGCTCCGAGGGCAAACCAAGGCTAACGGGCGGCGTCAAATCGAGACTTTGTCCAGCATCAGGAGCGCGAAAACCAGAGGCAGGTAAACCACCGAGGCCATCAGCAGTTGCTTGGCCAGCGAATTGGATCTTGCCAGCGCCAGCCGGATGCCGTAATACAACAGGCCGCCTCCCAGGATCATCGCCCCCCAAAGGTAAATCATCCCGGCTTGACCCAGGAGGCTTGGAACAAGGCTAACGGGGATCAGCAATACGCAAAAGGCCAGAACGTGAGCCGCCATGGCCCGGCCGGCGCGGTCGCTGAGGGGAAGCATGCGGTAGCCGGCGCGCGAGTAGTCCTCGCGGTACATCCAGGCAATCGCCATGAAGTGCGGGAACTGCCACAGGAAGAGCATGGCATAAAGCACCCATGCGCCCAGACCGAGATCGCCGCGAGCCGCCGCCCAGCCAATGAGCGGAGGCATGGCGCCCGGGATGGCTCCGACCCACGTGCAAACCGCGGTTCGGCGCTTGAGCGGCGTATAGACGACGAGGTAGCTGCCCAGGGTCAACAGGGCAAGGGCGCTGGCGAGAGCATTCACCATCACCGCCAGAAACAGGCCGCCAGAGGCCGCCAACACCAGGCCGAAAATCAGCGCCTCATTCGGCGTCACTCTTCCGGCGGGGATGGGCCGGTGGGCCGTCCGGCGCATTTGGGCGTCGAACGACCGCTCCATGTACTGGTTCAGAGTTCCGGTGCCGCTCGCAACCAGCAGGGTTCCAAAGAGGGTGGACAGAAGGAGCAGAAAGTGCAACGCGCCCGTCGAACCCAAATAAAATCCCACCAGCGTGCTGACCAGAACCAGGAAGTTCACCTCAGGCTTGGTCAGCGTCCAATAGTCGTGCAGCCTAAAAACCCGTCCGCGCTGTTGTGAACCGCCCAACTTCGCCGTAGTCACAGAACTCTGACTCCTCAATCCAAAAACTAGAACTTGGACGTTAGTGCAATGTCCAGGAAATAAGCGGACAATTGGCCCTGCCGTAGCGCCGGCATCCCTTCGCTTCGCTCAGGGCAGGCTTTCCGGCAGATGCCGCCGGGACGGCGGCGCTACCTTGTCCATCCAATTACCGGACACTACACTGGCAGAAGCACAGCAGAAAGCTTCCCTCGCACCAAGGTCCTTCGGGATTACGAATCTACGCTTTTTCCGGCAATGCGCTCAGAAAAAGTGGCCCTTTCAAAGCCGCTAACGACCGGTGTTCGTACGGGCGTCGCTCGTGGGCGGTCCGTCCCGTAGAGGCCGGCTTTTCTTCCGCCTGCCAGGCTAAAGCCCGCCGCTACGCTTCCACTGGCCGCAAGAAAAACGCTGAGCAGCATGAGTACCGTGCGACTGGTGGAGCTAAGCTTTCCGGTTTTGAGAACAGTCATTCCCGCCGCATGGGAAGCAGCAGCATGATTCGAGCGCGTTCGGAATCCCTGAGACAACCCCGGCGATGCGATCTGCCGCGAGCATCACCGGCAGAACATTAGTGAGCTATTGTACCACCAGTCCTGCGGACTGCAGCATCGACCCGCTTGAAAAATTCGCGTCCCACAAGAGCAGCGCACGCCTCGATGCGTCTGTAGCGGCGGTCGGAGTTTACCCTGGAAGGGACCGCCGGTCTTCACCGCTCAGGAACTTCGGCGCTCACAGAGCGCCGCTACCGCACGGAAATCGAAGTGGTCACGCAAGCTCTCCAGCCCAAGCGGGTTCAGGATTTCCAAACGAGCAGGACGAACAGGTAAATCCAGAGACCATCCATGAAATGCCAGTAGATGGCCGTGACGTCGAGGGCGGTGTGGCGCTTGATGCCCAGGGCAATATACTTCGCCTGCGTGACGAGGTAAACCAGAGCGATGATGCCGCCCAGCAGGTGTAATCCGTGGGCTGCGGTGAGCAAGTAAAAGAAGGATCCGCTGGGATTCGAGGTGAGATAGACGCCGCTGGTCTGAAGTTCCTTCCAGGCGACTAATTGCCCGGCGATGAAGATGAGGCCGAGCGCGAGGGTGAGAGAAAGCCAAATCCTGAACCGCCGCCCCATGCCGGCTTTCAGCCACTTCCGGGAAAACTCAAAAGTCACGCTGCTCAGCAAGAGCGCTGCGGTATTGCCATAAAGAACCCGCGGCAGCGCGAACCGAACCCACTCCGGCGACGCACCCTTGCGCACCAGCAAGGCGCTGCTCAGTCCCCCAAAGAACATAACGATGGAGGCCAGCGCCACCCACATGCCGGCACGATAAGCACCGGGAGGCACGGACCACCCCAGCGGCTCAAAGGGGTCGCCACCGCCAAAGCCTTTGTCTCCGGGACCGCCGCTTCCGCTCCGGCCAGAATTATCAGGGCCGGGTGGAACCGCGAGCCCCGGCTTCCTCCTCAATGCAGTCGCCATCACTGGACCTTCCAAGTTTCTTCCCACATCTTATACCCGTTTGATGTGAAGGCCGCATGAATCAAGGGTGCAGGAAGTGACCGGGGGCCATTTCAAAGAGGGATTGATGAAGGCGGAAACGGAAAACCGGCGGGGTCCAAATCGATGAACGCCGCCGGTTTGAATTTGACCGAAGATTACGGGAGCCAAGATGAGAAATTCAGCTAATAAACTTGTAGGCCCAATCAGCCTTTGGCCAATCTGACCTTCCGGCTTCCCAAAAGACGGAATCTACAAGCGACATTCAGGAGGGATTTTCATCGCGTGAAAGCCCCACCAGAAAGTCCAGGTTATACGTTCGCCGCAAATTTGCGCTGAAGCAAACCACCCATCAAAAGCAGACCCATCCCGAATAAAGCGAGAGAGGCAGGCTCCGGAGTGGTTGCAGTGAGCGGATCCAACGAATCGCCGTTGGTTCCGGTTCCACCGTCGATTCCGGCAAAAGTCCCGGGCGCAGGTCCGAAAGCGGATTGCGCATAGAACGTGAAGTCCGGAGCTCCCGGCAGCGACAAGCCGGTAACACTGACGCTCAGGCTGTTGCTATTGGCGCAAATTCCCGTATTAAAGCAAAATCCGTTGTCGTCCACGCCGGAGCTGCTCATGTTTGTAACCACTCCGAAGTCATCCGCCGGGTTAAACAGTTCAATCGGCCCGGTACTCGTCTGCGCGGTGGTTGTAAACATATCTGGGACCGTCCCGTTCTTGTTGGCGGTGAGCGCCACGGAATAGACATAGGTAAAGAGACCATCGCCTGAATCGAAATATACGGTCGAGGTGACAGTACCTGCCCAGTCGCTGTTAAACCCGATAATCGGCTGGTTGGTGAGTGAAGCCACCTGCGAGCCGAAATTGATCGAACCGCACATTCCGCCGGAGAGAGAACAATCGATGTCTCCCGCCCAAGCGGTTTGGGCCCCCATCGCCCAGCCAAACAAAACCACTAGACTACAAATCGCTGCGACCTTAAACATTCTCATGTTGCCGTCCTCCTAATGGCCTAAAGAGTAGCCAGAAATTGAGGGACCTATCAGCCTAGCGCCGCCTGAAGAAAAAGGTGCCCCCGCACCCTTTCGCCCATTTTGCCATTCTTCGCGGTCCGATTTTATCTATCCATCGAACCTCTGGCAGCGGTACTTGTTGCAATTATAGCGCCAATTATGATTTACAACTAATCTTTTTATAAACATTGGGTTGCGAGAGAGGCTCAGGCCGTGATCTGTGGCCAAGGGAAAATTTTTTCTCTACGGAAGTGGAAAATACCTTCTCTGACAACAGTGTGTATTAGCTAGCATTATAACAGTCACGCAGACTGGCCGTATGCCGTTCGACCCTTCTGCCGACCGGAGAAACAGGACCCTACTGCTATCGTCGCAGGAATCCAGCACTAAACACTCCTCGCATGGCATCTTCCATTTTCCGTATGACTTCGTTCAAGGACTCCTGGGCATAAATCCAATTGATGGACCCGTCCGCCGACTTCTTGAACGAGTCGTATCGTTCCATGCGGCGCCTCCTACACGTGATAGCGGATGCGACGCGTCTTTCCTTGCAATTGCCTTTCAATTTCGCGCCACGCCACGCGGCCAAGCTTGAAAATCGAAATAGTGCTAACTTGAGTAACGGACGGTCCAGACGGATACACTAGCCTGCGAAGCCCCATGAGTCCCTTCCTCGAACTCCGCCAGTTCCGGTTGACCACTTTCAGCCTGCGGCTTCTTGGCTCGCTGATCCTGATTGGCCTGGTGACGCTGGTGTGTTTCAAGGTTTGCCAAGTTAATGGGACCACCGCCGGCTTCGCCTACCTTCTTTGCGTCCTAGCGATCGCGGCGGCGTGGGGCCTGTGGGAAGCTATCGCCGCGTCCGTTGCCGCGATGCTGTTTTTTAACTACTATTTCTTTCCGCCCATCCGTACCTTTACGATATCGGATCCGCAGAATTGGGTGGCGCTGTTTGCGTTCCTTTTCACCTCCATCACGGCGAGCCGGCTTGCCGACCGCGCCAAACGCCGGGCCGAAGAAATACAAAGCCGGCAGATGGAGATGGAAAAACTCTATACCCTGGGCCGCGCCATTCTCCTGATTGAGACAACGCCACCGCCGGCTCGGGGCATCACCCATCAGATTGCCCGGATCTTTGGGTTTTCCGCGGTGGCGTTTTTCGACCGCCGCGCCGGCGCGGTTTACCATTCCGGCCCTGAGGATTTGCCGGATGTGAATGAGCAGTTGAGAGAGGCGGCCCTTCAAGGCACCCGGTTCGTGGACGAAAACCTCGGAGTGACGGTCACGGCCATTCAACTGGGTGGGCAGCCCATCGGCAGCCTGGCCATTCGCGGGTCGTCGCTTTCCGATACCGCTTTGCAATCCCTCTCGAACTTAGTGGCGGTTGGACTGGAGAAGGCGCAGAGCCAGGAGGCTGCAAATCGCGCCGAAGCAGCCCGCCAGAGCCAGGAGTTAAAGTCCACCTTACTCGACGCGATCGCTCACGAATTCAAGACGCCTTTGACCTCCATCAAGGCGGCGAGCACATCCCTGCTCTTGCCGGGCTTGCACACTCCCGAGGAACACCAGGAACTGATAACGATCATCGATGAGGAAGCCGACCGGCTGGCAAGGCTGCTAACGGAGGCCATCCAAATGGCCCGCGTCGAGGGCGGCCAGTTGAAGTTGAACAGGACGGAATTCGGAGTACGGCCTCTGGTCGAGGAGGCGCTCAGCCAGCTCGGACCGCAGAGCGACGGGAGAAAGATCAAGATCGAATTTTCCGGAGACTTGCCATTGGCTGATGTCGATATTGAATTAATGGAATTGGCGCTCCGCCAGATTGTGGATAATGCCCTGAAGTACTCGCCTCCTGCCGGGGAGATCACCGTGAAGGCCCAAATGTCGCAGGGCCGTTTGGCGCTGAGCGTTCTGGACCGCGGGCCGGGCATCGCGGAGGCTGAGCGGTCAAAAGTCTTCGAGAAATTCTACCGGAGCGCCGGGAACCGCGGCCAGATTACCGGCTCCGGCATGGGGCTTGCCATCGCTCAGGAAATTGTAAAAGCGCATGGCGGGGAGATCGTGTTGAAGGATAATCCGGGAGGCGGCGCGGACTTTTCAATCTTCCTGCCTCCGCAAGGGAAGAAGAATTCTCGATGAGTGCAGGCCGCGTTCTGGTTATCGATGATGATCCTCAGATTCGCCGCGTGATGCGAGCCACGCTGATTTCAAATGGCTATGAAGTGGGCGACGGACGGACGGGGGAAGACGCCATTGAGAAGTTGCGCTCCGAGCCCTTTGACCTTGTGCTGCTCGATATGAACATGCCCGGAATGGGCGGGATGGAGACGTGCCAGGCCATCCGCGCATCCATTGACGTTGCGATCATCATGCTGACGGTGCGCAACACCGAAAAGGACAAAGTCGCCGCCCTGGACGCCGGAGCGGACGACTACGTGACCAAACCCTTCGGGATGCCGGAGCTTCTCGCCAGGATTCGCGCCGCTCTGCGCCGCGCTCCGGCCTTGCAGGATGCGGCCCAGGAAAGAATCAGCATCCAGGGAGGTGAAATCGACCTGGCGGCCCGCCAAGTCATACTTCGTAGTTGCAAGATGCGGCTGACGCCCAAGGAATTCGCCTTGCTCTCCTTTCTGGTTGCCCGCCCCAACAAGACCCTCTCCCACCGCGAGCTGTTGCAAGCGGTTTGGGGACCTGACTACGGCGAGGAGTTGGAATACCTCCGGGTGTTTATCAATAGGCTTCGCAAAAAGATTGAACTTGACCCGTCCAATCCCCGCTATTTGATTACGGACGCATGGTCCGGCTATCGCTTCACTCCATCCCAATAGTCGGCGTTGTTCCAAATCCATTTACAAATTTTTTACGGCGTGTTTATGCGCTGTTTACGGCGCTTTCTCTAACGTGGAGCTGGCCGATCAGGCAAGAGACCAAGGTTGACTGCCCCGCAGCCCAGGGTTACGGGAAAGCGGCCACCCGTCACTCTCTCAGGCTTCAAGTGAGGCGCCATGCTTGACGTTTTTTATATCGCCATCGGAATTCTTTTCTTTGTGCTCTGCTGGGCTTTCACGCGGGCCTGTGACCGGCTGTAAGAGTCTGCGCGACAGCAAGCGCAGGAGGTGCCCCTTGGACTACGTTATCTCAGGCGTGACGGCGTTGTTCTTGTTCGTCTATCTCGTTTACGCCTTGCTTCACCCCGAACGCTTTTAAGGAATTTGGAACTGCAATGACAACTCTGGGATTCCTGCAGATCGCCGCGTTTTTCCTCATAATCCTGGCCTTGACGAAGCCGCTGGGCGCGTTTATGGCCGGGCTATTTCAAGGCGAGCGGACCTTCATCCATCCGCTGCTGCGGCCCCTGGAACGCGTGATCTACCGTCTGGCCGGCGTGCGGGAGGATACTGAACAGCGCTGGACGCAATACGCGGCATCGCTGATCGCATTCAGCGTTGTGGCGTTTCTGTTTGTGTACGCCATCCAGCGCCTGCAAGGCGTTCTGCCTTTCAATCCCATGCACTTTGGCACGAAGGCGGCGCCGCCCGGAGCCACGCCGGTCACGCCGGATCTGGCCTTCAACACCGCAGTCAGCTTCCTCACCAACACCAACTGGCAGGCTTATAGCGGGGAGATGACGCTGAGCTACTTTGTGCAGATGGCGGCCCTGACCGTGCAGAATTTTCTATCGGCGGCGGTGGGCATTGTAGTTGCAGTAGCCTTGATACGAGGTTTTGCGCGGCAACAGGCCAACGCCATTGGCAACTTCTGGGTCGATCTCACACGC
>JBOGKI010000123.1:0-10134 GCA_050745605.1 Terriglobia bacterium
ACACGAGATGGGTCGATCGAGCATGGCTAGACTCTTCAATCTTTCTCAAGGGGGCCGTGCGAGGGGGGTCCCGCCGAGCAGAACGAGTTGCTGTGATGACGTAAGAGTAAACAGTATCAAATCCAGTAATAGAAGTCAAGAGTGTTCTGGGCAGGGGGTCAGGTTCGGGGTAGCCGATGGTGTGCCGTTAAACCAGGCGAGCGCCCGCAACGAATGAGCTTTGCTCGAAAACCGCAGGTGGCCACGCGGTCTCTCCGGAAGAGCCAATGGCCACGCTTCTAATCGGAGCCGGGACAGGTCAGCGGGGCGAGGAAGTCGCAACGACCCTTCGTCAGATCCCACCATCGTTGGAGTGAGGGGTTTGCTGCCAGCCCCTTCGACAGCTCGAACACGTACCAACGTAGGTTTCTCAGAAACATGCCTTTTTCCATGAGCAGACCGTCGTGGATATCTCTTTTGATTGATTCCTTAGCACTGTCGGGCACCGTAGTAAACCGCGCCATGATGGACTTGACGCCAGCCGGGTCCACTTCGTCTGAGAGGTCTTTAACTTGCGATTGCACGCAAGCAAGCTGGGCCATGCCGTCAGCCTCGGAACTGGCGAGCTGCCTTTCAACGACCGTGGTGACGAGGGTCCGCTCGATTTTACGCCCCAGGCGTTGAGCTTCGAGCATTGCGGCTTTCTGGGGATCTCCCTCGTAGGAGCCGTCCTCGAAGTCGACGGCTTCGATCACAATTTCGGGCATCCCAGTCTCGCTCGGATTGGTCTTCTGCGCCGATCCGCCGACGCCTTGCGGCGGGTGAGAGCACGACAAGCCGTCAGCTCCCACTACGCCTCCCTCATCGGCCGCAATCGGAAAACTTAGAGGAAACTCGCCAATTTTCCCGGAAGGAATGGCAAGATTCCCGGACGGCGAATGGAAGTCATGCCTCGTGCAACGGCCTTCCCCGTCAAAGACCGAGACCGCCATCGCGTGTGCAGCAAGCTCGGAAGTGTTACGCAGGGACAGTCTGTATTCCGCCCTGTCCTGGTCTACATTCTCCACCACCATCGATGAGGTCTCGTTGACAATCTCAGGCTGGGCCGCACCAGGAGGTTTGGCCGTGACCATTCTCAGTTGTACCGTTTGTACACCAAATTGGCTGAGTTGAGAAACGGTGATCGATTGGCCGGGATGGACTACATAGCTTCCCACCTGCAGTTCCTTCTCTGAACTGGACCGGCTCGCCGCTGAGTCAAACCTTAGAGACACACGCACCGTCACCGCAGTCCCTTGCATCCAGTAACGGAATTCGAGGCCCGAAGGTCGAGCGCGGCTTGTGTCGTGATCAGCGTGCAGTCTGATTACAACTACATCCGCCTGATCCTCGCGGTAACCTTCGCCCATCTGAAAGTATTCTGGCGCCCGCTTGGCCTGCACGATCTCCAACATCCACTTGCCTGAGCTCGCGGCGCTCGGCTGTTGCGCAAGTCCGTTGGGAACCTGAAAGAGCAGGAGCAACCCGAGGCCGAATGTGAGGCCTGCATCCCTACCCTTTGTCAAGGTGCCCTCCGCATGAAACCATACGCTGAACAGACATTATGTCGGATTCCCGGACATGTACTCGCCTAGTACTTCACTTGTCCGAGGACGGCGTTACTCAGGACTTATTGAGCATTATCAAATAGAGTGACGCCGGCTTAGATTGTACCCATCGGCGAGAGCGTCTTCAGGAAAGTGCTGCGCCAGAGGGTAGCCGACTGCAACTGCGTGAGACTTCGTGGCCTTCACAAATGGGCTTACCAGCAGGGATTACAATATTCCCACATTCACGTCTCGCAACACGAAAAAACCTTGGCAAGTGACCAGGGGCTCAGATCGCTACTCAAGACGATCGGTGGTCTGAACCCGGCCCAGGGACCCTAACGCGTTTAATCGAAGCATTGTTAGGCGGGAATGGCGATGACGATCTTTCCGTATCCGCTTTTGCCCCTGACTGCTCCACTGTATGCGGCCGAAGCCTCACTCAGAGGAACGGTGGTTTTGACGAATGCTCTAAGATGTCCAGCGTCAAGTTGCTTAGCGATTTCAACTAGCTGCTTTTGATTCGGCTCGACGATGAAGAAGGCATCTTTCACTCGCTGATCGGCTGTGCCTTCGCTGCCCGCAGCAATGGTGACCATGCGTCCACCTGGCTTGAGGACACCCCATGACCGCTCGAGCGTGTCACCGCCGACGGCATCGAAAACGACATCCACGTCCCGAACCTCTTTTTCAAACCGGGCGGCTTTATAGTCAATCGCCTCGTCCGCTCCGAGCCGCTTGACGAAATCGATGTCCTGACTTGAGACGGTAGTGATGACGCGGGCACCGCGATTATGCGCCAATTGCACGGCGTAGAGGCCAACTGCGCCCGCGCCTCCATGGACTAATACGCGCTCGCCTGGCTCTAGCTTCGCGCGACCTATCAGTCCTTGCCATGATGTCAAGGCGCCGATCGGCACTGAGGCGGCAGCTGCGTGACTTAAGGTTGCGGGCTTCCGCGCAATATTCTGGGGCAGCGTAATACAGAACTCCGCAGTGGCCCCATCAGCGAACCAGTCGTTCATGCCATAGACCTCGTCTCCAACCTTGAAGTCCTGGACATCTTTGCCGATCGCCGTGATGACTCCCGAAAATTCGTGCCCTGGCACCGCGCGCATGCGCGCTGTTCCTGATTTCGTATGTGTCGTGGTATACCAAAGCAATTCTGTGGGAGTGACACCAGCGGCATGAACATGAACCAATATCTCGCCTAAGCCAGCTTCCGGTTTCTGTAACTCCACGAGTATGAGCCCTGATCCCTGGTCTGCCGTGTTGACCTGCATCGCCTTCATAAACTTCTCCGTGCTTCTCTAAATAGAGTGACACCGCGACCAAAGGGCGGGGCTTCAGCCCGAAGGTTGCCGAGCGCTAAAAGGGCTTTAGCCCCTGAAGCCCGCCGCAAGGACCCGGAAATCGCTGCATTGGCTTCAGCGGCTGAAGCCGCTTGTCGCCGCCGGTCGTTACGGCGGGTCTGAAGCCCTGTTCTTTCCCGTAACAACGTTCAGCATAGAAGAAAGATTCGGGTCATGTTAATTCTTGCTCAGAACCGTAATTCTCAGTAGCGCCAGTCCGGCGGCTGAAAACTTCTGGTAATGACCATCAAGCTCTTATCTAGCAACCAGCTGCTTCGTCGAGCGATCACGTCCGTAACTTGCCGGCGAGCCAGTAATCGACACTGAACTTTCCCGGACCAGAGCAGATCAACCAGACAAAGAAGAGCACGTACAGGACTTCCGGAAGGCAGAGGAAATCGTCGAGCCAGTTAAGAGGGGAAAGTCCTTTAGGCATGGTGAAAAGTTTGGTGGTCAGGATGGCGACAACCATATCGACCAATAAAGCCACGCAGGCCGGGCTCGAAAGAAACCCCGCGGCCACCAAGGATCCGCCAACGAACTCGACACCCGCCACGAAATAAGTCATCAGGTGGGGAAACGGAACTTTGGCCTTAATGAGCGTTTCGTACATAGTTTGCGTTCTACCGGCGACAAACAATTTCTTTGCCCCGGAGATGGCGAAGAACAGCCCGAGCGAAACGCGTACCAGCAGGATGGCATATTGCTCCAAATCACTGCTACCCAGCAGCGCCAACTGGACCAACCGTTTCCAATCCACCTCTTGTCCCTCCATCGGAGGAAGTGCTGTAACGATACCCTATGTCACACCGACTTCTCCGGTAACCGCGTTAATCAGGACTTAGCGGGTCTCTGGCGATAATCTCTGTTCTCGACAATTATGATGCAAACCGCAAATGGCGGTGTCGTTAGCGAATCCTCGCGCCTCGAGATTATGTGTCCATCCGTTCGACCCATTGAGCGCGCCATGCGGGTGCCACGAATGGATCCGCAAAGTACTGTGTTTCCCGCGCAACCTTGTCGTCCCTGAACTCCATGATGCTCACGGTGTAGGACGGCTTGCCGTCATATGTCAGGATGAATTCGGTGATCCAAAGATCACCGCCGCCAATGATTCGTCGGACAGTGAACCGCTTTTTGCTCGGCTGACTAGCGCGTTGGTTCTGTATGTTGCTTCGAGCCCGGGTTCGCTCGCCTGACTGCGGGTATTCCAGCACCGCGTCCTCGTGATAGATGCGGTGCTCCGTTTCAAAATCGTTGGCATCGGACGCCGCCCAATGCTGATCCAGTGCCGCACGGATCTCTTGATCTCGCACTCCAGAATACTGCTCCTTCTTTTGTTGATCGTTCATCTTGAGCCTTCAATTTGACAAGAAGCTAAATTGCTTTAGCGGAATCGGAGTGTACGACTCGTCAAGTCGCGCTGTTTCTTCGATCACCCCAGAGTCTACACCGCGTCGAAGCGTCTAACTCCTGATTAGTCGGATTGTCGGACAAATAAACTAGGCCTGGGCAACTTGACAGTGGTGCTCCAAGCTCAAGATTAGAAAACTCGTTCTTTTGGGTCTACAAAAAGCTATTCAGACTCCTCCTACGAGTTGTTGTTTCGCGGATCGTCTTTCGCGCTGAGGTATTCCAGCCCCAGCGGCCCGATCGCTGTTACTTGTGTGACGTACTCGCCGGACTTCGCCCAGTGGAAGTGCGATGTATTCGCAGGCAGAACGATCACCGCACCGGGCGGATACGCCTGCAGTTTGTCGGCGTCGAATTCGTCGCCAAGGCCGATATAGAACACGCCTGATATGACGGTGTAGATCCGATCCTCGGGATGGCGATGCGGCATCAACTTCACGCCTCCGGGTACCTTAACTCTGATCAGGTAGGGACCGGGCTCCGTAGGCTGGCCCACGACGACGGCCAGCCGGACCGAAGGTGGGAACGCGGGGAACGGTTTCCAATCGACATCTTCGGACAGGATGGATTTGAAAACCGCCTGCCCGAGTTGGTGAGGCTGGACTTCGCTTTGCTGTGCACGCTTTACGGCACTGGCTTTCTGAGACATACAAACCTCCTTCGTGCAGAAAATGTAAAACATCACCGCAGACTTTCGAAACATGTCCGCCAAGATTGGCTTCGAACGCCCCCATCCTCAACGTCCCGGAGTTGAGAATCGCGTCGGGCGCCGGCCTAGCGCGCGATTTGGCCCAGGTAGTATCCGAGCCGATTTTCGACATCCCCCGGCTTGTGGAAGCCGCGCGCCATCAGCGCTTTGATCCCATCCTGGGCGGCGGATCGCCCGAGTGAAGCGATGCACGCATCCCACCCGGCGCCGAGCTCGACGTCCGGCGGCAGGCTGGTGTTGACGAGGCGCTTGGTGTTGGCGATCGCCCATTTGTCGAACCCGGCGATCCGGGTCGCGAGCGCCTCTACGAACGCGTCTAGCTCGGCGTCGGGCAGGGCGCGATTGATGTAGCCGTAGGCCTCGGCCTGGTCAGCTCTGATGTCTTCCGAGCTCAAGAGCACCTCGAGGGCGCGGTTTCGGCCGATGAGTTCCGGAAGCCGAGCCATGGGGCCGCCGCCGGCGACCATCCCGACGCCCACCTCCCATTGCGAGATGATGGCCTTCTCGCGACTGGCAAAACTCATGTCGCAGGCCAGCGTGATCTCGCTGCCGTTGCCCGTCGCCCGGCCACGGATGAGGGCGATGGAGGCGACTGGCAGGCGGGTCAGACGCACGAGAAAGTCCGGCCAAGGCGGCAAGCCTGTGGGCCCCGACGGCATCGAGGTCAGGTCCTCAAGCTTGGCCGTGAAATCGGAGTGATTCAGGAAGTAGTCATCGACCGCGCTGTCGAAGACCACGACCCTGACATGCTCATCGGCCTCGAGAGCGCCGATGAGTTCCTGGAACTGCTGGACCATTTCCGGGCCCATGACGTTGATCGGCGGATTGTCGATCGTGACACGCCAATAGGCTGGCGACCGCCGGGCCACGCGAATCTGTGCGGGTTTCGCGACTGCTTTCACACTTGCCATGGGATTCTCCTTTGTATTTGTAGTTTCGGGAACCGGTTGATTGCCCTCAACGCTTTCTCGATATCTGGATTATTTGTTCGTCGCCGGGAGTTGGTTAATTACTGCTGCGCCTGCCTCGCTGACGATCTCGTCCTGGGAATCCGTGCCTCCCGAACAACCGATTGCGCCGATAAGCACTCCCTGGTCGATGAGTGGAATGCCTCCGCGGGACGCAATGACTCCATCGAACGCGAGCAGATAGTTGAGATGCATAAGGTTGATACCGTCCTCGAAGACCTTGGTTGGGCGCCGGAAGATCGCGGCTGCCCGCGCCTTGTGTTCGGCAATCTGAATGGAGGCAAGCATCGCACCGTCCATTCGTTGGAAGGCAACTAAGTTACCACCGGAATCGGCTACTGCTACGTTCATCTTCCAATTTCGCTTCTTCGCTTCTGCCACGGCGGCGTGAATAATCGCCTCGGCTCGGTCAAGTGATATCGGTGGGCCATACGGAATGTCGAAAGGAATTTTGTCCGGCACAAAATCGAGAGGATTGGTTTCCGTGGGCTGCATCGCTCGACTCGCACTGGCGGCACTTCCTGTTTTCTCATTTGACATACGTCCTCCTTCAGTGGGCGCACAACAGATCGTTCGATCGTCGATGGATCGCAACTCGCTGTGCCTGCCCTGCTCTATACGTCTTGTTAGACCTTCGCGGCCAAGGCGGCGAAATCGCCTTGGCCGCCGTCATCGACAACAACGACGAACTGATGTGATCGTCAACTCAAGCAGAAGCGTGAGCGGCTCTCTCCCCGAGTAGCTTCATAAGCGCTCGAGCCGCGGACGCCGACGACGCAGGGCCTTGTGCGGCCGAGCGGTGTTGTATCGTTCGCACCAATGGGCTAGCACTAAGCGGACATCCGTAAGCGTTTAAATCCGCATCCCATCCGGGCCGAGCGTTAACCGTACTTGAGGGCGGTGCTCTGTCCGACCTCGATAATATAACCGTCAGGATCGCGGATGTAGCAGCGCGTCTCGCCGTACTTGGGGATCGGCTCGGTGATGAACTCAGCTCCTCGACTTTTCCATAATTTATAGCACGCTTGAATATCCGCAACGCGGATATTCATAAAGCCGTTGATCTTATCCGGGTCGGGGACGCTAAGCGTTACCGTCGCCTTGTCGGGGGTCGGCCCGCCCCCGACGTTGACAAGGAGCCACGTATTCGCGATCTGAATGTACCCAGGCGCGCCCTTGCTGTCGCCTCTGCTCAGAGCGCGACCGCCGAAGACCGTTTCATAGAAGCGAAGCGATCGGTCGATGTCGGCGACGGTGAGAAAATGTGCGACGCTGATTCCGTCCCGCGGGGGCATCTCATAGCTCTTCTGTTCGATTTGTACGCTGCTTATTGACGGCTCCAATTCCGATACAGTCATGAGTTTCAGAAGCGCCTGAGCTGCCGAGGTCGACGACGCAGGATTCTGGCCAGTAATGAGACGGCCGTCAGTGACAGAAAAAGGCTGCCAGTTCGCCATCTTCTCGAATATGGCGCCGAGCCGCAGCAGTTCATCTTCGACCAGGAACGGCACAACCTTCGTGAGCTGCATCTCCTCTTCCTCGCCGTTCGTGAAACCGGTGACGTGTTTTCCTTTCACCAGCGGAGCGCCCTGGTAGGTAACGTGGCGAAGCACACCGGGGGAATGGCACACCAATGCGATTGGCTTGCCGGAATTGTAGAAGGCCTCCAGAAGAGCGATCGACGTAGGGCTCTCCGCGAGATCCCACATCGGGCCGTGCCCACCGGGATAGAAAACGGTGTCGAAGTCTTCAGCCTTCACGTCCGCAAGTTTGACCGTGTTGGCGAGAGCCTTTTGCGCCGCCGCGTCCTTCTTGAACCGCGCCATCGCCGGCGTTTGATTTTCAGGCAGATCGCTTTTCGGATCGAGCGGCGGCTGCCCGCCTTTCGGTGAGGCGAGCGCCAGCTCAATGCCAGCATCCCTGAATACGAAATAGGGGGCCGCGAATTCCTCAAGCCAGAAACCAGTCGGGCGGCCCGTGTTCCCCAGTTGGTTGTGCGATGTCAGGACCATCAGTATTTTCATATTGTTCTCCTGTATTCTTCGCGATGCGCATCCCGATTGAATCGGGCGACGCCAGTAATCAGAACGGAAGCGCTGGAACAACGCGGCTGCGTTCGCTGTCTCGGGCACATCACCGTGGCCGGTGATAAAAATTATCCGCATGTCAGTCCGGTCCATAGCGATGCGCTCTTGCAGTACGAGGCCATTAAGCCGGAATTTCCATTATCAGTCCCGGACCGACCGACAACGTACCACCCGACCGCCCCGAATGCAACCACCACCCAGGGTCGGACGTTGAAGGGGCCACCGAACAGGTCGGGTTTGCTCCTCATCAGCCTCTCAAGGCCGGAAACCGGCCCTCTCTTGAGCGATTCCTCCGACACTTGTCCTGGCCTCTCCTCTGTTCCCGCTCAAATCCGCCCGGTCGCTCGCTCGTCTACCCCGCAGGCAGGCGCTCACCGAATACGTTCAAGCGCCGAAGCAACTGCTTGGATCGGCCATCGATGCGTAGGAATTGCGTCCCAAAAATTTGGCTCGAAACGGCATCCCATTTTGGAGTTGACTACCAAGCAGGTAGCGCAGACTTTGTGCCTGCCAAAGTCTGCGGTTCATGGTCTGGGAACGATGGAAAGACCTCAGATTTTCCGGAATGCGAAAACTCTGCATTGCAATCCCGTCGAATCTTGCTTTTTTAGCAAGTTTTTTCCGGGGATTGGGTCGAAGCCGCATAAATAGCGCCTACTTGCCTGCCGACTGCCCACAGAAAGAGTGGTGTCGCATCTGGGTTTGATTGCGGCCGTGAGGCCAGGCTGCGCTACCCGCTCAATGCGGGTTACGGACAAGCACCACATCGCTGGTCTCAGATCCGCGCGCAAGCGCGATTTCCAGACCGTTGTTCGACCAAGCGAAATTAAACACGTCGTCTGATGTGAAGTTGGTGATCGCCTTCGAGGGACCGCCATCAAGCTGGAGGGTGCGGAGATTCGACACGCCCCACCGGTATCGATGTAAGTAAGAGCGTGGCCATCCCGCCTCCATCGAATCCAATTGGCGCCGGATCACTCGGAAACTGACCCTCCGTCGCATTTTGCTATCGCAGCCTGTTGATTATGTCCAGAAGAAAGGCCCACGGCACAAGAACCGTGCCGTGGCTACGGTTTTCCCTCGCCTTTTCCCGCCGCGCCCAACTCAATCGCCTGCAGATGAGCCTTCGCCAGCAGGGCATTCAACTGCGGCAAATCCTGGTGCTCGATCTGGCTCCATACGTCAAGATTCTTCTGAAGCAGACTTTGATCCAGCTTGAATGCGCGCTCGGCATCCGGGGTGGGCGCGACATCCGCACTCTCCACCGCAAACTCCAGGCCGCCGAGCGCCCTTGTAACGTAACGCAAGCTGGATTGATCCGCCGAACGGCCTTCAACGCCAGAAAAGTCCGGGTTAGAAGCGGAAGCTCCACCCATGATTTGACTCAGCTTTTGTGTTAAAGCATTCGCGGCATCCACCAGCTTCCCCTTAAATCGTGGCGACGACTGAACCTGCTTCAGCTTCGTTGGCAATTCTCTCGCGCTCCGCAAGGTTGCAGATGCTTGGGCCGAGGCCTGATTGATGCGGGTTGCCAATTCAAATTGTCTTTGCAGATCGAGATTGGATGTCTTGACCCTCGGATCGAGCTTAAGCGCGAAAGACTGGCTCTGCGTGCGCCCATCCACGGACATCTTCACCGCGTAGGCCCCGGGCGGCGCCCAAGGTCCGGCGCTGAACCGTGAAAATGGATCGAAGGGATTTCGCGGCGCGCCGGTCGCGGCGTATCGCAGATTCCATTCGAACCGGTGCATCCCAGGTTGAGCGGACGGAGGCTGAGGTGGATGAACCCAGAAGGCAGGGATGTTCAGCTTGGAAGGATTGACCTTGGGGGCGTGGTCCGCGCTCGAATAGCGCCGCACCCGGTTGCCCCGCTCGTCGTAAATCTCAAGGACCAGGGGGCCGCGAGGCTGGTTTTTCAAATAGTAGTAAATCATGGCGCCGTCCGGTGGGTTTTCTCCGGCCGCTGTCTCCGGCGGCAGCGGCGTGCCTTCATCCGAGCCGGGCCGGATGCGCCAGGCCGTCGCGGGCTTGAACAGCCAT
>JBOGKI010000124.1:0-10094 GCA_050745605.1 Terriglobia bacterium
GGTGTCGGGAGTGGTTTGGACGGCATCCCCGATTTAGCGGATGTTAACACCGTAAATCCGTCCACCGTTTCGGATGCGCAATATAGCGTCCGCATCGACTATAACCCGACCGACAAAGATTTGATCGCCGCCTCCACCTACCAAGAGCCCACCACCAACACTTCTTTCAACGGCCCTAATCGTGCCGCTAACATCTGGCACCACCATGGCCACAACGAGTCGGAGACCTTGCTCTGGAACCACACCTTCTCTCCTACCGTGCTCAACGAGGCGCGGGCGAATGCGGCCGGATGGCGCTGGAACGAGGCCAACACCAACCCTCAGGAACCGTTTGGCTTGCCCACCGGCGCCATTGACAATATCGGCAGCGCGAACCCTCAAGGTTTCGGCCCGCCCGGACCCAGCATCTTCGATCAATGGACGTACGCCGCGAACGACACGTTGACCAAGGTGCTGGGCAGCCACATGCTGAAATTCGGCGGAGAAGTCACTAAATTGGAGGTGCTCGATACGGCGCCGTGGGACGCGAGGCCGCAATACAACTTCCGCAATTTCTGGGATTTCCTCAACGATGCGCCCTACCTTGAGTGCTGCTCCAACTTTAGTCCTTTGACGGGCAAGCCAGCGGATGATACAAAGAACGACCGGTCCACCATTTTGGGGTTTTTTGCGCAGGATAACTACAAGGTTAAGTCCAACCTCACGCTCAATTACGGGCTGCGCTGGGAGTACTTCGGGCCGATGCATGAAAAGGACAATCACCAGAGCACGCTCGTTCTGGGGTCCGGGAAAGACACACTGACCGGCCTGGGCTTCAAGCTGGGGGGAAATTTGTGGCAGGCCGACAAGGCCGACTTCGGTCCGCAGCTTGGATTTGCGTGGAGCCCGGGTTCTGCTTTCGGTCGCGATTTTGCGAGCCGGCTGGTGCTCCGGGGCGGGTTCGGGGTCGGTTACACCGCTCAGATGTTCGCGCTCACGACGGACGGGCGCTTCAACCCGCCTTTCGTATCCAACTTCACTAGCCTCAGTATCCTGTACGCGGTTCCGAGCAATCTTCACTGTTTCGACTGTTTCCCATCCAATCCAAGTGCGATCTCGACCTTCAACTCCAACAATGTCCCGACCAGTGGGTCGCCCGTCAGCGCCACCGGGTTCCCAGCACACTTTTCCACGCCCTATACCGAACACTACTCGCTCGAGGCACAGTATGACTTCGGGGGTAGCTGGGTGGGCACGCTGGGGTACCAGGGCAGCGCCTCCTTCCATTTCCTCAGGCAGACCTACCCGAACCTCACCTTGGCGGGCGTGGCGCCCGAGAACCCGATTGTGAACAGCATCGATTACAATGCCGACGACGACAACGGCAACTTCAATGCGCTGCTGGCGGACCTCCAACACCGCTTTGCCCACTCGTTTCAAGCGGACGCGTCGTATCAATGGAGCCGGTGCATGGACCACGGCTCACAAAACTACAACCTGGACCAGTATTTTTGGAACCCTGCGGCCGCATATGGCCGGTGTGATTACAACTCGACCCACGACTTCAAAGTGTGGGGTATCTGGTCACCGACCATTTTCCGCGGCAGCCATAGCTGGCTGGAGAAGGTGGCGGGGGGTTGGTCGATCAGCGAAATCCTGAATGCCCATTCCGGCTTCCCGTGGACGGCGGTCTACAACAACGGGAATACCTGCAATGCGGTCATTTTTGCTAACAATCAGACCTGTAATCTGCGGCCGGCGGCTTACCTGGGCGGCGCGTTGCAGGATTACAGCAACAGCACCTTCATGGCGAAGAACGGCGACTTCCCGGGTGGCGGGCTTGCCCATTTTACCCCGCCGACGTTCGTGGCGGGGCCAGACTTCCCGCTGGTGGGTCCTATCCCCCCGCCGCCTGGGGTCGGGAGGAACTCCGAGAACGGACCACACTACTTCGACGTGGATGCGACGCTCACCAAGGCCTTTGTTTTGCCAAAAATGAAAGTGCTGGGCGAAAACGCGAAGTTCGAAATCCAGGCCAGCTTTTTTAACTTGTTCAACTCACTCAACCTCACCAATGTGGATAGCAACATTAACGACGCCACCTTCGGCACGGCGTTTAATGCTCTCGGCTCCCGTACGATTGAGATACAGGGAAGATTCAGCTTCTGATTCCGGCGGGGGCGCGGTCCGGACGATCGGAGCGCGCCTCAGATTGTTGCAAGTACTGGAGAGAAGCACATGGCTAACGAAAAGACACACGACGACCAAGGGGGCTTGGCCTCCCGGCGAGGGCCTCGACGTAAGTTCTTTCGATGGCTTGGAGGGGCGGCAGCACTAGGAGCTCTCAGCACCAGCGGGGACCCCAGTGCCTCAGCCCTCCCGGAGACGAAGGTGCCGATGCCAGCATATCTGCCTCCCGGCTACTCGCTCGCGGGAACGTTCACAGACAGGCCCGACGGCTTTCGGACGGGCTCTGCGGAAATATCGTTTTTGTACCTGAATCCCGCCTATCGCGGAGGATTTCCCAACCCCTTACTACTCTTCGTGTCGCCGCCGACCACACATGACTTCGAAGGGACCCAAGGTCATACGCCCGAACTCGTCCAGTTGACGCTCACCATTGGCAATGTGGTCGAGGCCCGGTACTTCGACGGAATGTGGACGCCGAGCCCAGACGGGGAAGCGGTCGGCCGCGATGGAAAAACGCGTATCCATTGGGACACAACTAACTTCAACGCCCTAACATTTCCATTTGAGCGATTCTTAATCGGTCTACGAGGCTGCCGAAAGGGAAAAGTAGATCGGAACGAGCTGATAAGAATTGCAGGTTCGATGTCTTAAGGTTGACAGCGGAAGGCCGGCGTGCGCGAGACTCTCCCCACAGTGACCGAGCTTGCCATCGCTGGACGGCTGTTGCTTGCCGTGATCTTCGGACTCGCCGGGTTCCTGAAGTGGGAGCGGTCAGATTCACTGCGTCCCCTGCTTCAACACCTAGGCACGTCTTGGGGCGAGCGGGTGCGCCCGATTGCGCTTTGTACCTCCATGAGCGAACTTGTTGTTGCCGTTTTTCTGGCGGTCGGAATCCGAGTCGAAATCACTTGCATCGCGGTGGCGTGTCTGGTGTCCGTTTTTACAGGTGTTATGGTTGTGGCCTTGAAGCGAGGCTACGAGGGGGGCTGCGGTTGCTTCGGTGATCTTGATACGGGGCCAATTAGTACTCTCCAGCTGTGCCGGAATCTAGTGTTAGCAGCGGTGGCGGTTGGCACCTCGGCGGCGGTGGGTTTGGATCCGGCGGTGGGAGCTCTGATCTGGAGGCTACCGGCCCGCGCATGGGCGGGGTGCGCAATCGTGGTTCCCTCGTGCCTCGCACTTCTCGTCCTTATCGGCCAGATCAATAGTGCGCTGAGCGGCAGCACTGGACACCGGAATTCTGCGGGGTACTTCTGATGTTCTGGTTATCGTACGTCGTCCTCTGGGGGATAGTCATAGTATTATTTTTGGCGGTCTACCTGCTCTATCGGCAGCACGGGGTCATCCTGTTCCACGACTTCGACGTTCGGATGGGTCAGGGCCCTCAGTTGCACAAACGATTTGAGCCAATTCGTACCCAGGATTATGAAGGCTCACCAATTGACCTGGGCCGCACTCGCCGACCGTTCCAGTTTGTCTTCTTTGGAGCCACGAAATGCAAGCTTTGCCTCAAGGCCTTTCCCGCGCTAGGCCGGTTTGCGGCGCAGAACCAATCTATTGCAGAAACCGTACTGCTGCTCCGCGGAGAGAAAGAGACGATACCCCCATTCGCGCCATCTCTCGGTCAAGAAGTGCGAATTATCCCGGACCGCAAGGGGGCTATAGGGCGACAGCTACGTATCGGCACAACGCCCTTCGCGTTTCTGCTCGACAGCAACGGCGTCGTTAGGGCGAAAGGGGCACCGACTCAAGACGAAGAGTTCGCATGGTTCACAGACCAGATGGTTGACATGCTTGAACGGCACGCAGCCGGTTGACGGCTGCGCCAAATTCTGCCACGAGGAGAGGATATGGGAACCGAACAACCATTCCGGCGCCTTGCCCAAGAAGCGTACTTCTTTCTTGACCCTGCCAGGCACCCTAGGCTTTGTGCCGTGACGCGTCGCACATTCAATTTCTTAGCTCTCGCAGCGATATCGGCGCCCGCGGCCCTCCGCGGGCAATCCGAAAACTGTCCGAATGAAGGGTGTTACGGAGCGGGCCCATGTCCTTACGAATGCTGTGAAGGATCCCGGTGCAGCAGTTACTGCTATTATATATATATAGGTTGTCCTAGCGGGGGCTACTGCTGGACAAGTACCCAGTACCTGACCTGTTGCGATTGTTACAACTACGCTAGTTACAATTACTGCTATTGCGAAGAGCACGGCAATGCTCCGGCCTAAGGCCGCATCCTGGGACCCTCGATGTCTGACCTAATTCACATGAGCGTTCTGAACCCGCATCCGGAACTCCTTGCGTTGGGCCTGTGGGCCGTGGCTCTTCTCATGGCAATGGTGTGCGGCTTCGCAAGCCTGACCTCCCCTTGAGGGCGTAACTCGGTCTTCGCGATCACGCCACCGGTCGGTGGCGCTACCCAGCACCAATGGTTTAGGCTGCCAGCTTTTGGCCTCGGAGCGGTCGGGGGCGGTGCGGCGGCTGGGATGCTTTGCGCGGAGTTCGGAACGTTGGCTGCCCGTTGCATTCCCCATTTTAGAGTTACCGTGGGGGGAGTATCCTGCGCTCTGGCCGTGCTGTATACCTTTGCAGCCCTCCGCGTCATTCGGCTCCGCCCGCCGACGCGGCACTGGCAGGTACCGAGGCGCTGGGCAGTGTATGGAACGCCAAGATTTGAGCTCCTTTTTGGCTTGGCGTTAGGTGCCGGAGTTCTGACCGTCACCCCTTTCATTGAAACCTACTTGCTGCTCCTGGTTTGCTTGGTGTTGGGTAGCGCGCCAAAAGCCGCGCTGATCATGGGTGCCTTCGGACTTGCCAGATTTGCTCCCTTGGCATTGGTTCGGGCCCTCGCCGAAATGAGAAGGGGTCAACGGCGCGAGGGGGCGATACAGGACGCCTTGGATGCCCTGAGCAAGGTCGTCAACGGGCTCTCATGCCTGCGCGCCGCGCTCCTCCTCATGCTTGCCGCGAGTACGGCCGGACTCCTCCTCAGAGGGTTAGCTTGAAAACGGAGTGCTGTCCCGTCCTGCGTTGAACGGTCTCGGGTGCCGTGCCATTGAGATACAGGGAAGATTCAGTTTCTAGCTGAGCGCTTCTCTCGATGGTTGCGGTGACGAATCATGCTCGTTAAAATAGTAAGGAGGGTACCCAGTCCGCAACAAGTGTGGTTGACATGGCTCGTATCTAGTCGACCCAAGAAAGGTGGGTGGCTTCCATGTTTCATCAAAGGCGCTCGGCTGTGCTGGTGTCGGTAACAGCCACATTTTGTTTGGCTGCTGGCGTGCTCGCTTTCTCGCATCGATCCCAGGCCAACGACTCCAATCTCACCCCGTTTACCGTAACGGAGGTTACGAGGATGTTCGATCGCAACGGGATGGTAAGAGATGTTGACGAAACGACGCACGCACTTCGCGGGGACGGCTCGCGGGTTTTTCTGCGGAGGGCCGTGAACGGTTCACAGGTCGGGATAAAAACTGTGGTGAATACGGGTTCAGCGACCAGAACAACGGTAGATGCTCGGACTGAATCTACTACTACCTACCAACTGACGAAGGACGAAGTTGCGCGACTCCGCAGCCCGGCGGCTTGCTCGGCTCAGAACACGGAACATCGCGTTATCCTTGGTTTTGACACCATCAAATCTATCAAGACGTTCACCAATGGTGAGGGTGAGATCCGGGGTGAGAGTTGGCTTGCTCCCGCACTTGATTGCTACGCGCTGCGCTCGACAGAGGTGTTGTCCAAGAAAGACGGGACCACAAGAAGGAACGAGATGGAGGCCACAAGCGTGGTAACGGGCGAGCCGGACGCCAGGTTGTTTGAGATTCCCTCGGGTTATACGGAACGCAGCCCCTCCGAAGTATTTGCGGAGGCGGTGCACAGGGGAGTTGAACAAAGAAATGTGAGATCCGCAACGGCCGATGCCCTGGACGAGGCCTATCAGAGCCGCCGCGGCGATAGACCTTAAGAACCGCGGCAATCAGCGAGCGATGGAGTTGGCCATAGTTGTAAAGCGCGAGCGTGCTGAAGCACCGAAGCTGTCGCAACGAAAAATTAACGCAGCCTGGTAAGGCCGGTGCAGGGCGCTTTCGGCGATACTGTGCCTGAATCACTCACGCAACAAAGGATCACAATCCGGCCCTGCTCGAGACGAATCGCCCGGACTGGCGGGTGTTTCAGCGCGTGTTCTGTTGTTTACTCCTCGCGCCTTCAAGTGCTAATGCTGGACCGACCTTGGCTGGACCGTTTTTAACAGCTGGTAGGGAGGCTGGAATTGCGTTGAAGAGGAGAGTCATCGTCTTTTCTTGGTCCCGCCCCATCGAGCGTTCCTGCCGAGTGCCATTTGCCATCCATTCGGTTCAGTTGACTCTCTTGATAGCGCTTTGCGCGCTGTCGGCTTCGGCGCAGAAGCCGTCCGCTGCTACTCCCAATTTCTCCGCGCTTTCCGCCGAGGCGGACCGAGCGCGTGACTCCAATCGCTTGGATGACGCCGTTGTTTCATACAAGAAAGCCCTGGACTTGCGGCCCACATGGGCAGCGGGTTGGTGGTCCCTGGGCACAATCCTCTACGATCAGAACGCTTACGCCGAAGCGGCAGATTCGTTCCGTAAAGTCGTGGCGCTGGCGCCCAAAGATGGGACGGCGTGGGTCATGCTGGGACTTTGCGAAGTCGAATTGGGGCAGGATGCGAGCGCCCTTGAGCACCTTGAGCACGGTGGGGGTCTGGGTATCGCCAAGGATCCGCAATTGCAGCATGTCATGCTTTATCACGAGGGAGCGCTTCTGCTGCGGAAAGGAAGGTTTGAAGCCGCCACGGAAGCTTTCGACCGATTATGTTCCGACGGCGTAGCGAACGAGGACGCCGTGCGGGCTCTTGGTATGAGCGCGCTACGAATGCCGGGGAAATCTCCTCCCGCGGCCGGACCGGTGCCTGCGGGGGTAATTGCGCAAGTGGGTCGGGCGGAATGCCTCGCCGCGCAGGACAAATTCGATGACGCGCGACAGAGCTATCGCGCCGTCGTCAGCGACCATCCCGAGTATCCGAACATCCATTACGCTTACGGCAAGTTCCTCCTCGAACTTCATGAGACCGCGGCGGCGACGGAAGAATTCGAACAGGAAATCAAGAACAATCCCCGTCGTGTTATGGCGCGGCTGGAGATTGCTGCGGTAAAGTACAGAATCGACTCCGCGGCCGGCGTTCCATATGCCGAGGAAGCCGTGAAGCTCGATCCCCAGCTCCCATTCGGACATTACCTTCTTGGTTTGCTGCTGGTTGATACAAAGCGCTACCCCGAAGCCATACGGGAGCTTGAAATCGCCCGGCCGTCTTTTTCCGGCGTAGCGAATCTTTATTATGCGTTAGGGACGGCTTATTCCCGCACCGGCCGCAAACAGGATGCAGCGCGCGCGTGGGCTATGTTCGCGCGGTTGAACCGCGAAGCCGGAAAATCGGGACCTCTCTACTACGGTCAAAAGTCTACAGGTATAGCGCAGGAGCAACCGGGCCGATGACGAAACGACGGGACCGGCGCTCCGAAAGCCATCTCCGGAATTCACCGGAGGGGCGGCAACAATGCAAACAGCGATGAGGGGATGAACAGATTCTCCCGAAGAGACCTTCTACGAATGCTGGGCGCGGTTTCGGCTGCGGCAGGCGGATTGATGCCGCCGCGGGGCAGCCTCCTCGGGGACGCGGCGCCCACAGACGTCTCTCCAATGGCGCTCTTCGTCGCCGTTCCAACCTCAGCCAGCGGAATTGCATGGAAACACGTGAACGGCCGGTCGCCGGAGTACTATATGCCGGAGACGACCGGGGCAGGGTGCGCGTTTTTCGATTATGACAACGACGGGTGGATGGACATCTATCTGGTCAACAGTGGCCGGTGCGACTTTTTTATTCCTGACCCGCCTTTGCGCAACGCTCTCTATCACAACAACCGCGACGGCACGTTTACGGATGTGACCGAAAAGGCTGGTGTTTCGGGCGGAGGTTACGGGATGGGGGTCGCCGTTGGTGATTATGACGGTGACGGCTGGCCCGATCTTTATGTGACTCAATACGGACGAAGCATCCTTTATCGTAACAACCGGGACGGAACCTTCACGGATGTAACGGAAAAGACCGGCGTGGCGGCGCCGGGCTGGGCGTCAAGTGCGGTGTGGTTTGACTACGATAATGACGGACGCCTAGACTTGTTCGTTTGCCGGTTCGTCGATTTCGACAAATCCATGAACAAGTTCTGCGGGAACGAGCAGACCGGCGAGCGATACTATTGCTATCCTCGCGTCTATCCACCGTCGCGGAGCTGGCTGTTTCACAACAATGGAGACGGCCCGTTCACCGATGTTTCCCTCAAATCCGGCATTGGCAGCGTTTCGGGGAAAGCCTGGGGAGTCGTGGCCACGGACATCAACAATGACGGCTGGATGGACCTGTTCGTGGCGAACGATACCGTGCAGAACTTCCTGTTCCTCAATAAACGGGACGGCACGTTCGAAGAAATCGGTCTCGAAGCCGGCGTGGGCTACAGTCCCGATGGGAGGACGCGCTCCGGCATGGGCGTCGACTCCGCCGACTATGACCAGGATGGCTGGGAGGACCTGTTCGTCACAAATGTCGACCAGGAGATGTATTCCCTGTACCACAACAACCATGATTTGACGTTTGACGACACGGCGGAAAAGTACGGGATTGCCGCCGCCACACGCCTGATGAGCGGCTGGGGGGTCAAGTTTTTCGATTACGACAATGATGGGAACGCAGATTTGTTCATCGCCGACGGCCACCCCGACGACAAGATCGACGAGCGTTCCTACGGCGTCAAGTACAGGGAACCGCTCCTCATCTTTCATAACAACGGCCACGGGTTTGACGACGTGAGCGCCAGCGCCGGCCCGATCTTCAAGGAAGTGTTTGCGGCGCGGAGCCTGGCTATCGGCGACTTCGATAACGACGGCGCCGTGGATGTTCTTATCGCCGTCAACAACGGCGCTCCTCTGCTGCTCAAGAATGTGGCCGCGAAAGGCAATCACTGGTTGGGGGTTCGCTTGATCGGAAGACATGCCAACCCGGATGCGATCGGGGCGCGCATGGCGTGGCAGGCGGGAGAATTAAGGCGCAGCCGCCTCAAGGTGGGGGGCGGAAGCTATCTTGCCGCGCACGACCCGCGCGAAGTGCTAGGGCTTAGCAGCCACACCCGGATCGACCGGCTGGAAATCCACTGGCCTCAGCCTGGCGGACACACCGAAACATTCACGAACCTGCCCGTGGACCGGTATATCACGATTGTAGAGGGTGAGGGCATCAGCACACAAGTCCCAGGCCGCCCAGCAGCAGATAGGACGGTGTCGGCTGAGGAGAGGGCCCTCCGCTTGGGATCAGCAGGCTCCGTGGGAAAAAGAATCCGTATTGAAGAGTCCTCCTCAGTTGCTCTCCGTGCCTGAGACTGAAACGCTGTGGGTGTGGCGCTATGGCAAGAAGACGGACATGGCTTCCGAATCGACCCAGGGGAGAACCAGGGAAGAGAACTTGCCGTCGTGAGGACTCACGGCCACCAACCCATAGGTGTATTCGCGGATGATTTGCTTGCCGACGCAGGGTCGCTCGGGCCACGGCGCCCAGCAGCGGCGCTCGTCACTGCGCCGCCCGAAGCGGGCCTCGTCTTGAAACAGCAGGCGCACGGGCATCGCCGGCGGCCGGCCGGTTAACGCTTCTTGGAGGAGTTGGGGAAGTTTTTTTTGAATTCTTCCTGACGCAGGCCGCTGGCCCGGACATGGCGGGGCCGGGGACCCAGCTTGCGCCAGCGGTGGCGATGGAGCAGACGGTAGACATAGGCGCGAGAGACCTTCTTGCCGGTGGCTTGGCAGAGTTGAGCGTGAATCTGCGGAGCGGTGAGAATCCTTCCTTTTTTTTCGTGGGGTTGTAG
>JBOGKI010000125.1:0-9920 GCA_050745605.1 Terriglobia bacterium
CCACAGAACGGCCGGTTCAGGTTGCCCGGAAGAACCTCCGCCTGTTGTTGGGCGAAGAATCGCGGCAAGGTACCTCGTCGATGCAGATTGCGCGCGTTCATCGGACTGCGGCGGGCACGCTAGATCTCGATCCGCGTTTCGTCCCTCCTTTGCTGGATATCGCGGCGAGCGAATACCTGACCAACGCCATCCTGCGGCGGCTGGTGGAAATTCTCGCTGCCAAGAGCAGTCTGCTGGGGGGAATGCGCCGCCAGAAGAACCAGAGCCTGGCGGATTTCACCGCGGCGGATGTGGCGAACTTCTGGCTGCTTTACACCGTCAACAGCCATTTCCCGGTCCTGCGCCATCTCTTTGAAATCCGGAACGGACATCCCGAAGAGCTATTTTCCGCCATGATTGACCTGGCCGGCGCACTGACCGCCTTTTCGACAAAGATCCAGCCCCGTGACCTGCCCGCTTATAACCACGATGATCTGAGCAGTTGCTTTACCGATCTCGACGCGAAGTTAAGAGAGCTTCTGGATACCACGGTGCCCACCAACTTCGTGTCTCTACCCCTGAAGCTGGTGCAGCCTTCCATTTACGCTGCAGCCATTGCTGATGACAGATACTTTACGAACACCAGGATGTACCTGGCGATCCAGGCCGATATGAAGGAGGTTGATCTCGTCAGGAAGGTTCCGCAACTCGTCAAGGTTTCGTCGTCCACTCAAATTGAAACCCTTGTCCGGCAAGCCCTGCCCGGCATGAAGTTGAGTTACATGGAAAGACCTCCCGGTTCCTTTCCGATCAAACTAAACTACCGGTATTTCAGCCTCAACCAATCGGGCGGCGATTGGGAAGGGGTGGGGCGCGCCCGGAATCTGGCGGCTTATGTTCCGGCTGACTTTCCCAACCCTCAATTGGAGTTAATTATTCTGCTTCCCCAAGCTGTGTGACGTCGGACCGGATGTCGGTTGGGGCGGAGTTCGCAGAGTCCGTTCCGGCGACCGCCCCGTGATCTGAACGTTGGGGAGGGAACCTTTTGATTTTGCCCGTCCGGGAAGCTAGACTGGTTCTACCGGTCTGTGGGCTTGGGAGTGGGCCGCAAGAGCCAGAACGATGCCGTTCATGCCAAAAGGCCGCGACGGAACTCATCGGGCCTTTGCCCCGTTGTCTTACCTTTGAGAAGGGATAGCATTTTCGCCTCGGGAGATGCAGAAAGCTTCATCCATGGCCCGCGCCGACGAGAATTCGCACCGGTCACTTTCGGTTGTCACCTGCACGGATGTGGGACGAAGGCGGAAAAACAACGAAGACAGCTTCCTGGTGCTTCATCTTGACGAACGCTCCGATCATCAGGAGCCGCTCAACAAGGTTTTTGAAATTGGGCCGTTGGGCATGGTTCTGGCGCTTGCCGATGGAATGGGTGGCCACCAGTCGGGTGAAGTAGCGAGCGGCCTTTGCATGGTGGCGCTGACCAAAGTACTTCTGGGTCTGGTGACCGAGGAAACTCCGCTTGGAACGAGCCCCCAAGATTTCCTCTCCCGAGCGGTAGAGGTAGCGAACGAAACGGTTTACACCCTGGCCGCGCAGAGACCCGAATTCCAGGGCATGGGGACGACGTTGACAGCCATGTTGTTAAGAGGAGCCTACGCCGAAGTCGCCCAGGTTGGCGATTCGCGAGCCTACCTGCTGCGGCAACGTCGCCTGACGCAGCTCACCGAAGATCAAACCGTGGGAAATATGCTTTTACCTGACCAGGGCGTCCAGATGAGCGAGCAGATCAAGGGCATGCTGACGCAGGCCGTCGGCGCCCAGCCCAAGGTGAGGGTTGCGTTGACCGGTACCGCTTTAGAGGCCGGAGACACAATCCTGCTCTGCTGCGACGGCCTCTATAAAGTGGTGAGTACGTCTGAGATCACGGAAATCCTACTTCTGCCTGTCTCCCTGCAGGCGAAGGCCGAGGGGCTTGTGTCTCGGGCCAATGAAAACGGGGGCCCGGACAACATCAGCGTCGTCCTGGCGGAAATTGGGAAGAGTGATGGGCTGTAACCCTCGGGCGTCGCGCTGAGCTAGCACCTTGCTGGCCACGGCATACTCAGGCTTGCAGGGGCTTGGCTAGTCGAGATCACACCCCTACCCTTTACCTTAGCCTCCTTACCACTTTTGAGCTTCCAGTACTCCCACTCTACCGTATTCTTCCATTCAATTTCTGAACGCTGACCATCTGAAACGGCCCAGAAATTAACGAAGATGGCTTTCTGGCTGAGTATCTGAAAAGAGCTTCGATCGTGTCGGATCGGATACATTCGTCTCGGTGCTGTGCCTCCGGACGATGGTCGCCTTGCGCAACGCGAGGTGCGATGAGCCTTGATATTCTTGACGGAGTCAGTGAGTTACAGCTGGCGCACAAGCCGGCGAGAAGTCGGGTCAGGCTTGGCGACGGAATTGCGTTGAGGTCTTGCAGGTAGCACCGAGGCGGAGCACTGGTGAGGCGGCGGGGATGCAGAGGCTCAAAGGGCTAAGCCGGAGGGCCCTTGAAGGATTGAACATTTGTGCGTTGACAAGCTAATTGCCATGTGATACATACCTACGGACGCGACTACAGTGAAACAGATGTCCCGGAAGCCAAGATGGAATTATGGCCGCACCCAGATCCGCTATCAAAGGCTCGCCAAATTCAATCCCATCCTAAGCGCCCTGAGGCAGTTGGGTAGCTCAGCCGTGTCGTTTTGGGGCCTGTAAGAGTTTCCAGAAAGGAGATTTTCATGGCCAGAGAGAGTACGCAGCACAAGTTAGACCGCGTCCGTTCTCCTCGCGTGCACATTACTTACGATGTTGAGATCGGCGGAGCGATCGAAGTGAAGGAGTTGCCGTTTGTGGTTGGAGTTCTCGGCGATTTTACCGGGCAACCCGAGACCCCTTTGCCCAAGCTGAAGGAGAGAAAGTTTGTGGAGGTGAATCCCGACAATTTTGACAGCGTCCTCGAAGGAATGAAACCTCACTTGTCCTTCGCCGTCGAAAACAAGCTCAGCGATGATCCGAACGCTCCCAATCTGAAGGTGGATCTTAAATTCAAGAGCATGGAAGATTTCGAGCCCGAACAGGTGGCGCGGCAGGTCAAGCCGCTCAAGGAGCTGCTGGACCTGCGAACGCGGCTATCCGATTTGCGGGGCAGCCTGCAGGGTAACGATAAGCTCGAGGAGTTGCTGCTCGAGGCCACTTCAAACACCGAGAAGCTCGAAAGGTTAAAGGGCGAGATGGGCAAGAAAGAGGAAGGAGGCTCCAATGGCTGATCCTCAAAGCGCAACGAAAACCACGGCAACAACCACCGAACAAACCCAGGAAAAAGGGCTGCTCGACCAGATCGTTGAACAGGGCCGGTTCGGCGCCGATGCGCCGGCCCGGGAGCGCGGCAAGAACCTAGTGAAGGAGTTCATCGCCCAGGTCCTGGACGGCTCCATGACCGTCGCCAAAGACGCCGAGATGATGATCAATGCGCGCATCGCGCAGATTGACCATCTGCTCTCGCTTCAACTCAATGAAGTCCTTCATCACGCCGCCTTTCAGAAACTGGAAGGCTCATGGCGGGGCTTGAAGCACCTGATGGACCAGAGTGAGACTGGGACCGGGCTGAAAATCCGTGTCATGAACGTCACGAAAAAGGAGCTCCTGCGAGATTTGCAGAAGGCTCCAGAGTTCGACCAGAGTGCGCTTTTCAAGAAGGTCTATGAGGAGGAATACGGCGTCTTCGGCGGAGCGCCCTTCGGCGCCCTGATCGGCGACTACGAATTCGGCAAGCATCCGGAAGATATCGAACTCCTCGAGCAGGTTTCGCACGTGGCCGCTGCGGCGCACGCCCCCTTTGTGAGCGCCGCCTCGTCAGACCTCTTCAATCTGGAAAATTACCTATCCCTGGATGCTCCCAGGGATCTGGCCAAGGTGTTTGATACCACGGAGTACGCAAAGTGGAAGGGTTTCCGCCAGAGCGACGATGCCCGTTATACGGCGCTGTGCCTTCCCCGGACTCTGGGCCGCCTGCCCTACGGGAAGGACACCAAGCCGGTCGATGGCTTCAACTACGAGGAGCACGTTGACGGGACCGAGCACTCCAAGTATCTGTGGATGAACGCAGCTTATTCACTGGGTACGCGGCTCACGCAGTCCTTCGCAAAATTCGGCATGTGCGTAGCGATGCGTGGCGTAGAGGGCGGCGGGCTGGTGGAAGGTTTGCCGGTGCACAATTTTTACACGGACGAAGGGGACATCGCTATGAAGTGTCCCACGGAAGTGCCCATCACCGACCGCCGGGAAAAGGAGCTGGCCGATTTGGGTTTTGTACCGCTGGTGCACTGCAAGGGCACGGATTATGCCGCGTTCTTCAGCGTCCAGAGCTGCCACAAGCCCAAAGTGTACGACCAGGACTCGGCCAATGCTAATGCCCGCCTGGGAGCGCAGTTGCCATACATCATGGCATGTTCCCGCTTCGCGCACTATTTGAAGGTAATGATGCGCGATAAGATCGGCAGCTTCATGTCCCGTACTGAAGCTGAGTTGTTCCTCAACCAATGGATCCGGAAATATGTTGTTCCGGACGATACGGCATCGGCGGCGGCCAAGGCCAAAGCTCCTTTGCGCGAGGCTCGCATCGACGTGATGGAAGTGCCGGGGAAACCTGGAGTTTACAGGGCAGTTGCTTTCTTGAGGCCGCACTTCCAACTGGACGAACTTACGGTATCCCTCCGGTTGGTGGCAGAACTGCCGGCTCCGGCGAAGTAGCAGGGTACGGATCTCGATCCACAGCGCCGCTCTTGCCGTGCCGGACATAACGAAATGCTGTAATTCAAAATCATGAAAAGGAGTAGACCAAATGGCGGTAAATGCGTACCTGGTTATCGACGGTATTGATGGACCTAGCACCAGCAGGACGAAGGCGATTGATTGCCTGTCGTTCAGTTTTGGCGCCAGTAACACTGCGACCTACGGCGTCGGCGCTTCAGGCATGGAGTCAAAAGCAGGCAGGGCTGACTTTTCCAATCTAAATATCATGAAAGTGTTGGATAAGACGTCGTCGTTGTTGTTTGGAGCCTGCATCGGGGCTACGGTCTTGAAGTCAGTTGTTCTCTATTACGACAAGACTGTCGGAAGCGCAACTAAGCCTGAGCAGGCCGATTATTTTAAGATCACATTACAGGATGCCATTGTGACTTCGCAGCAGCTTTCCGGTTCTTCGGAGAATCCTACGGAAAGCATTTCCTTTGCCTTCAACGCCGTGGAGGTCTCATACGCGGCTCAGAAGACCGATGGAACGCTTGATTCCTTCGTGCCCAAAGGGTTCAGCCTGGAGACGCTGGCTGCGTGGACGGCTCCGGCGTAGCAGGCTTGCTCCGACCGATCGGGCAAGCTCCTGGCGGGAAGGCGGTTTATGTTTTGACGCGGCAAGCGACACTTTGCGCTCTCCCGCTGGGGCATTCGATGGATGCGCCGGTTATATTCGTTCGACGGTATCCTGGGTCTCCGCCAAAGTTGTGCTCCATAGTGACCGGGTTGTCGCATGTAGCAGCATCCGCAACACCATTCGCAAGGGCTTGTCAGAACCCTGTGGCTTGTACTGAGGATTGCCATTTATAGTGACGGCTTTCTCTGTAGCGGCGCTCTATGGGCGCCGAACAACAGGCGGTCGAAGACCGCCGCTGCAGCATTGGATGTCGCTATAATTGGCAATCCTCAGTAGTTCCGATGACGGCCAGTCCTAAGACTGAGGCAAAATGACGGCCAAAGAACTCTTTGACGCAGGAAAGGTAGGAGAGGCTGAAAAAGCCCTGACCGCCTATGTTCGTGACCATCCGGCGGACATCTCGCAGCGAACATTCCTTTTCGAGTTGCTCTGCTTCTCGGGACAATATGATCGTGCCCAAAAACAATTGACAGCTCTCTCCGGAGGCAGTCCTGAGGCGGAGTTGGGAGCGATCTTGTATTTTTCCGCTTTGCATGCCGAAAGGACCCGGCATGAGACCTTCCAAAAGCAGGAATTTGCCAAAGATTCCTCTCCGAAGGATCTGCCTGGAACGCTGAACGGCAAGCCGTTCAAATCGATTCGAGATGCTGATCCCGAGATCGGGGCGCGCCTGGAAGCTTACGCCGCCGGCGCGTATCTGTGGATTCCCTTCGAACACATCGCTTCGGTTCAGATGGAGCCGCCCCGCCGGCTGCGCGATACCCTATGGGCTCCCGCCATCGTGCGGACCGGACCGTCCTTTAAGGGCACTGAACTTGGAGAGGTGCTGCTTCCGGTTATCTATCCCTTCTCCTGGAAAAACTCTGACGAATCGGTCTGGTTAGGCCGGTCCACGGAGTGGGCCGCTGACGATGAAGGGAATGAGTATCCCTCAGGGCAAAAGCTTCTGCTGGTGGATGGGGAGGAGGTGCCCTTCCTTGAGATTCGTTCCATCGAATTTGCGGACCGCGAGAGGGCCACTCCGGCGGCCGTAAATTAGTGTGGTGTCTCGCAGTTGGTTTTGCGCGGTAGTGCCGCCGTCCCGGCGGCTTTGGCCAGCAAGACGCCGGCGCTACGAGTTGCTTCATTGTCCAGTTATTTGTGAGACATAACACTAACGTGGAAGAACCTTACCCATGGCCTTAAGTGAAGATTTCTTGAAGCCCATCGACGGTCCCAACCCCAGCGGAGAAAACATCCGCTTCAACACCCGTTATCCTGTCTACGAAAAGATCAAAGAGGCCCGCCGCGAAGAAGACGAACTGCCCGAAGGTGTGTGGCAGCATGAACGCAAAATCGCGGACTTTCCGCTGGTCGTCAAGCTCGCCGGGGAAGCTCTAACCACCAAGACAAAAGACCTGCAACTGGCGGCATGGCTCACCGAGGCTTTGGTTAAAACCCAGGGTTTCGGAGGTCTGAGGGATGGGCTCGAGCTTTGCCGCGGCCTCGTCAGCGGATTCTGGGAGACGCTCTATCCCGAAATCGAGGATGGCGACGCGGAAATGCGAGCAACTCCTCTCGACTGGGTCGGCAGCGCGCTGGACTTCCCGGTGCGGTCCGTTCCTCTGTCGAAGGACGGGTTTGGCTGGGCCAAGTATCAGGAGTCGCGGCGTACCGGCTTCGAAGATCAAGTTAAGTCGGACAAGGAGAAGACCGCCCGGGCGAAGATGATCGCTGAGGGCAAGCTGACTCCCGAAGTTTTCGACAAGTCTTTTGTCGAGACCCCGAAGGCATTTTATCTGCAGGGAGAAAAAGACCTGGACACGTGCCTCGCTGAGCTCGACCAGCTTGACCAGGTTAGCCAGGAAAAATTCGCCGATGCGGCGCCCGGGTTCGGGAAGCTCAAGACGGCGCTCCAAGAGGTCCGCCATGTTCTCCATGGGCTTCTGGAGAAGAAGCGCGAGACAGAGCCGGATCCCGTGGAAGAGATTCCAGCCCCGGTTGGCACGGAGGGGGGAGATGTTGCTGGTGTTTCTGGAGAGAGTGCGGCCCGCCCGGCCGCGGCCATTGTTATCTCCATCGAATCAAGCTCCGAGCCAGCGGACCGGCGGGCCATCATCTCGAGCATTGCCAACGCCGCCGCGCTTCTTCGAAAGAGAGAGCCTCAAAATCCCGCTGCCTATCTAATGTTGCGCGGACTCCGCTGGGGTGAGTTGCGCGCCGCTGGGCGGCTAACGGATCCCGCCTTGCTCGAGGGTCCGCCTGCCGAATTGCGGCGGCATATCAAGAAGCTGGCGCTCGACCGGAAGTGGAATGAGATGTTGGAGACAGCGGAAAAGGCGATGGCGCTGCCTTGCAGTCGCGCCTGGCTTGACCTCCAGCGCTTCGTGGTAGAGGCGTGCACGGCGCTGGGTTCCGATTTCGAACCCGTCGCCGCGGCCATTCGATCCGAGTTGATAACTCTTTTGGGCGACCTTCCGGAGCTGCTTGAGGCGAACCTTCTCGACGATACCCCCGCCGCCAACCCGGAAACCAAGGTCTGGCTGCGCTCCCTGATGGAGCCGCAAGCAGCACCTTCCGAAGCCGTCCCGGAACCGGCCGCGGCAAGCAACGGCAGCACGGGCAATGCTGAGGTGCGGGGCTGGCCTCGAAGGCCGGTGGACAGTTACGCGCTGGCCAAGGAGGCTTTGAAAGCGGGAGAGGTCGAGAAGGCTTTTCAGATCATGCGCAAGGAAATGGCGGCGCAGAATTCCGGGCGCGGACGGTTCTTTCGCAGGGTCCAGCTCGTCGAGCTTTGTATTGCGGCCAACAAGGAAACCATCGCCCAGCCGCTGCTGGACGACATTGCGGCCGCCATCGAGGCCCACAAGCTTGAGGACTGGGAGGACCGGGAAGTGGTGGCGGCATCTCTGGCCATGCTGATGACCGCGAGCGGGAGGGTGAAGGGAAACGCCGCCGAGAAGCAAAAGCTCTTCGAGCGCATCTGCCGGCTTGACCCCGTCCGCGCGCTGACTTCGGGATAATAACTATGGCGAGACGGCAAGGGGCTAATACTGTTACGCTGTCCGTCCTGGACAGGTTGATTGACAAGGATCCCAAGAATTCATCGGAGGCGCCACTGACCCGCTCGCAGGCGGAGCGGGCGCTGAAGAACGGCGTGCGCCGTGATCTGGAGTGGTTGCTGAATACCCGCCGTGTCGCCATCGAGCCCGACGAGTCCTTGAGGGAATTGAATAAGTCGCTCTACGTCTACGGCCTACCGGATTTCTCTGTTTATAGCGTTGCCTCCTCGAAGGATCAGGCGAAGCTTCTTCGGACCCTTCAAGCGACCTTGAAGTTGTTTGAGCCTCGGCTGGTCAATGTCCAGATTGTACCCCTGGAAGGAAGCGCTGCGGGATTTCAGGCGCTGCGTCTGCGAATTGAAGGAATGTTGCTGATGGATCCCGCGCCCGAGCACGTTTCCTTTGACACAACTATTGAGCTCAAGAGCGGCGCATGTCAGGTTCGCGGAGACGCCGATGCGGGATGAGTTGTTGCTCTATTACGAGCGCGAACTCGATTACCTGCGCAAGATGGGCGCGGAGTTCGCCGAAGAGAATCCCAAGGAAGCGTCCCGCCTGGCAATGGGGCCCGGGCAGGTGGAAGACCCGTTTGTCGAGCGGCTACTTGAGGGTTTTGCTTTCCTAGCGGCTCGGGTTCATCTGAAGATTGACGACGAGTTCCCGGAGATCAGCGAGGCCCTGCTGAGTGTTGTGTACCCTCATCTGATCCGGCCGATTCCCTCGATGTCGGTCGTCGAGTTTCAGCTCGACCCGCAGAAGGGGAAACTTTCGACCGGGCTTCAGATTAGCCGCAACTCCGTCCTCCACTCCCGTCCTGTGGGTGGTGTGCCGTGCACGTTCCGTACTTGTTACGATACGACCCTGTGGCCTCTCACCGTCACTGCCGCCGAATGGAGAACCCCGAGCCGCTTGCAACCTCCATTAAGGGCGGTTGATGCCGCCGCGGCCGTCCGCGTGGAATTGCGGTGCGCGCCCGATGTGATACTGCCGGCGCTCAAGTTGGACCAGCTTCGCTTCTATCTTCACGGCGACAGCGGCGTGGTCAACGCCCTGTACGAACTGCTCTGTTCCCGCCTCAGTCGCGTCGTGGTCCGAGACCTTGCGCCGGGATCGAAGGTTCCTCCTGTCAGCCTTCCCGCATCCAGCTTGCGGCCCGTCGGGTTTGCTGCCGATGAAGGGATGCTGCCTTACACTCGCCGCTCCTTTGTCGGCCATCGTCTGCTGCAGGAATACTTCATCTTCCCGGAGAAGTTCTTTTTCGTGGATCTCACGGGGCTCGCCGCGGTCTGGGATGCCGGCTTCAAGGATGCTGCGGAACTGATCTTTTTGTTCTCTGAGGTGGAAGGCGAGAATCGACGGGAGAGGTTAGAGGTGGAAATCTCCCCAAAGATTTTCCGTCTCGGTTGCGCGCCCATCGTCAATCTTTTCCCGCAGACAAC